>JBEPUU010000089.1:0-5771 GCA_041691355.1 bacterium
GTGATCTTCCATGTGGTGTGTATGACCCTGCACAAGCTCGAATCGAGGCTGAAAGTGTGATGAAAATCATGGAGAAATATTCAGGTCTTCATGAAGACGAACAAAAATGGCGCGCAGTCTTTATTAAAGAGCAACGTGCAGAGCTCGTCAAACATCATTTGTGGGTTCTTTGGACTGATTATTTCAAACCCGAACATGTCGAGAAATTTCCAGAAATCCATGATCTGTTCTGGCGTGCTACCAAAGCAGCGGGGGACGCAAAAAAATCAGTTGATCCGGCGGTTGGACAAAAATTGTTAGATCTTATTGCAGAGATTACAGAGATATTTAACAAAACAAAATCAGCAAAATAGTGGTAAGTATTATAAAAATAATTGCTTCCTTCTCCCCTCTTTATAAATACGAAATTTCCGGAAATAGTATGGTACCTACGTTGAGACCAGGTGACTTGGTGCTAGTAAACAAGCTTTCATATATAATTACAGAACCACGTATCGATGACATCATTGCACTTCACGATCCAAGAGATGGAAAAGTTTTGATTAAAAGGATTACTAAAATAACGAAAGACCGTTATTTTGTCCAAGGAGACAATAAAAACTCAAGCACAGATAGTAGGGTTTTTGGTATGATAGGACGGAGTACTATTATTGGAAAAGTGACTCGTATACCATGACTATTTTGGTTCTTATTTTAATCATCATTATTATTCTGTTATTTCTTTTTTCAATGCTTTGGCCGCCCGACAGTCCCTGGTCTCCTTGGTGGCGTACACCTCCCAAGCTTGCGCGTATCGAATGCGAGCTTGCAAAAGTCAGAAAAGGGGATATGATTTATGATTTGGGATCAGGTGAAGGAACAGCACTTATCATTGCTGCCAAAGAATATGGTGCGAGGGGAGTTGGAATTGAGATCGATCCATTTCGTGCTTTTATCTCAAAAATTAATGTGAAATTTGCAGGAGTTTCGGATAAAATTGAGATCAGGAAGGAGAATTTTTTCGATATCGATATCTCGGATGCAACGGTTGTCTTTATGTATCTCATCCCAAAGACTCTTGTCAAACTCCGTCTGAAATTTCTCAAAGAGCTCAAGCCAGGAACGCGTGTTGTGACTTTTGTTTACAGAATGGATCTCCCCTTGATTGCAAAAGATGACAAAGCAGAACTCTACGTTTACGAAATACCTAAGAAAAAAAGTTGAGTTTTATCTTCAAAAGTCCTATAATCCCTGACAGCTATGGTTGCTAACGAATTACAAAGAAATGGACGAGTTGATGTTATCGATAATGCATGGGATGTTGTTATTCCAGCAATCAGAACATTACGACAGGTTGATCGTGCTGGAGATCCGCATTCACAAAGGTGTGATGTTGTACAAAGAAAACTGATTAAGCCGTTATGGAGGTCTCCTGATTCTCAGATAAAACTACTAACAACTGGCAGTGTTTTGCCTAAAAGCAATGATGGGCTACTAGATGATACTGTGGCAGTTGCTACGCATGATATTCTTGTAGCTTCTAGTAATGCTTTTGTTTTAAGCTCCGTTCTTGTTGCAGAGACCGTTTTTGGTGGTAGTAACGATCCTCATGGTCCGAAATTTGGTACGGAGCATCTAGAAGTTATCTATGGTTTAACAGGTGGAATACATGCTGGAGATAAGCAACTAGTACTAGAAAATTTAGGAGAACTTGATAGGTTAATGAATCCTGAAAAAAAGAAAGTATATGGAGAGATTTATAGAGAAGATGGAGCCTACAATCATTTTGGAAAACTAGCAAGTGCAGCAAAAATGATGGATGTTTATTACTTTCCTGCAATTAATGATCAACAGGCTACCAATCCTCAGGTTGATAATACGGTTGTGTATGGAAGTATCAGTGCTTTTAGAGGGGTACTTGGAGGCCAAGTAAGCAACTCAGTTGTCGGAATAGGTCCTAATGGTGATAGAAGGAATCCTTTTTCAAATTCGCACGTTAAGCTTGAAAATGTTATTGTGATAAATGAGGATGGTGGTGATGTAACTCTTTTGAACGGGGGTTATGGTAATCACGATTTAGCAAGCGAGGTAGTTGAGGAAGTTGGAAGACTTCCTAAGAAACCACTTGCAAGCATAGCTGCGTAAACTATTTCTTCAATTTCAAATACAACCACCTTAGTTTATCAGCGACTTTGTACCCTTGATAAAGCGTTGGGTTTATGACGAGATCATAACTGCCGATGAATTCGACATGGTCTGGGCCGAATTTTCTTTTGAAATCATGAAAGCCAAACCATGGATCATTTGGATCGGGATCTGATTCCATGGCGCCCCACATATCAAATTTTTTAAGACCCAACTTTTTTCCAAATCTGACCCCTTCCCACATTGCGAGATTGGAGTGCATCACATTGCGATGCTCATTGCTTGATGCGCCATAGGGATAGTAAAGTGTGTCATGAAAGACGAAAAAAAGAAGTGTTGTCAGAACTTTTCCATCATAGGAACCTGTAAACAGATGAGAGGTGAGGTGATCGGTATTTGTATCATGGGAGAATGTTTGCCATTGGTATTGGTGATATTGTTTGGTGTGAGAGTAGAATTTTTGCCGTTTGGTTGTTTCTTCGGTTATCTCCCAATATTTTTCAAAAGCAGATTCTGAATTATCTTCTTTGACGATGACATTGTGTTTGTTTGCAACTTTAATGTTGTACCGGGCTTTTGGATGCATATCTTTGAGAAGTTCTTCTTCGCTTTTGGTCAGATCAAGGACAAACGTATAGCGAGTAAATAATGGATGAGCAGCGGGTTTTAAATTGAGAGTTGAGAGTTGAGAGTTGAGAGTTTCATTCCCAATTTTTATATTTGGTTCAAGTTGAATAAAGATGCATTTTTCTTCTTTGCCAATTTTCTGAAGTTCTTCAATAAGTTTGGCATCTGGCATTTCACCTTTTGGTACATATCCGATTGTAAAGTTGGTACGTGGAATTCGATGAATCGTCATTTGGAATCCATCAATGAGTTTATTATTTTCAAAAAATCCACGTCGTATCACTTTGACGCCTGATTTTTCTCTAAATTCACCCCATTCATAACTTTGCAGAGGGTGAGTGGCAATAGAATTGTATGAGGATTTTCGCTCTAGAGTAATTGGTTGGATATCCATCCTTTTATTCTATCAGATTACTCCACCGCTTTCTCCAAATTTATGCAGTACTTCTTCAACTTCTTCGGGAGATAATCTGGCGATATCGATCTCTTCAGCTTTTGCAACAAGTGCGCCTTTGAGAATATTTTTTACTTTGATAGCATCACTGCGTTTGAGATTTGGAATTCTTACTTCTATAGCTTCGTTCATTCCAGGACTTGACGCTTGTGGCATATATTTGAGGAAAATACTGCCCAAAAAAAGTACAGTTTGGACTGTTACATCAGAGAGATCTTTGAGGGGAATAGTTGTAATATATTCTGTGGCAAACAATTGCTTTTTCGAAATAGTGACTTTTGTTGTATCAATAATAATCGTATCAGGGAAAAGTGTATAAGGAAATACTGTTTTTACGCGCATTATCTCAATATCTTGTCTCTCTGTTATTGCTTTTAATCGTTGTCTATTTTCTTCTTTTTCTTTTGCGTTTGCCTGTATTGCTTCTTTTTTCCCTTCTTGTTTTATATCGTCATTTGCATTTGAGTCTGGAGAAGCCTCTTCTTTCTTTTCATCTTCGAGAGCATCCTTTCTACCTTCGTGGTAAGCTTCTTTGAGAACTTCACGATATTCGTCGCGGGATAAAATAAGCTTACTATTGGGCTTTTTCTTAGCTGTTTGAGGTTCTTCTTCGGTTTTATCTTCAAAAATGACAGTACTTTTCGTATCCATATACTTGAGTATATCAGTATCTGGCAGGAATGATACTGAAAGTATGTAAGAGGTTGATAAGAAAGTATGCAGATAAACTGATATACTTATGGAATGAAATTTTCAATTAAACAAAAAGCGATTATGGCATTGAGCATTGTGGCGTTATCGTATGCCCTTCTTAACGTCGCTATAAGACTTATGAGTACAGGTTTCGGTCCTTTTACTCAGGTTTATTTGAGGATAGGATTGGGTTTTATTTTGACAACAGCAATTTTTTATAGAAAAATTAGTCTGTCAAAAATTTTAAGAACAAGTCGGAGGGATTGGTTATTTCTTTTTTTAATGGGAACGCTTGGTTATGGAATTGCGGTTGATTTTGTAACATTGGGAGTGCTTCATACAAATTTATTAAATGTTGCAGTTATTAGTTCAACAACACCGTTTTTTGTTTTTCTTTTTAGTATTATTTTTTTGCGAAGAAACTTCAGTAAGTCTCTTCTCTTTTTTTTGGTCCTCACCTTTTACGGCGTTTCTGTCCTAGCCACAAATTCTTTGTTCTTTAGATTAAGCAGTTTTTCGATTGGCGATTTTTACGTGCTACTTTTTGCAATTGGACTAGGCCTGTATATCTTAGGAAGAAAATTTCTTTCATCACATCTTAATAATTCTGAAATTGCGATTGTTGTTATGTTGATAGCTTTCATAAGTTCTTTAATTAGCGGTTTATTTAGTGGTGAGACACTGCATCTTGCAAGCTTTTGGAATCCATCTGCACTTCTGGGGCTTTGTTTGGGAGGATTGTTAAATCTTACCGCGACCAAACTTGAAAATTTTGGATTTAATCATGTAAACGCGGTAGTTGGCTCTCAAATGATGCTCTTGGAGAACGTTTTTTCTCCATTTTTTGGATTTATTTTGTTTAATGAAACCATTTTACCTATAGAATTTTTAGGAGCGGTGATTGTCCTTGTGGGAGTTTGGTCATATATTAAGCAGGCTGGGGATTAAAATATCTACTGAAATCTATCGTTCGATATAAAATTTTTGTTTTCAGTAGGATTCTGAGATTCTTTGAATAACTACGTGTTCAGGTAATTCACCGACGAAGCGGGAGACGATATTGGTTGTTCTCTGGCCAAAAAAGAGACGGCGTCTTGCATAAGTCAGAAAAAGTTTTTCCTTGGCGCGTGTCATCCCTACATAACAAAGTCTTCGTTCTTCTTCAAGTTCTCCCCTATCCATGAGTGAGCGTGAATGAGGAAAAAGTCCTTCTTCCATGCCGATGATAAAAACAATAGGGAACTCAAGTCCTTTTGCCGCATGAAGTGTCATAAGCGTTATGGCATTCTTTTTTTCACCATCAGCTTGTTTTTCTGAATGGTACTCTTGCTCAACAAGAGCCACATTTTCTAAAAATTCTGTTAAATCCGGAAATTCAATTGCGACAGAACGGAGCTCTTTAATGTTTTCTAGTCGTGCTCGGTCCTCTTCGATTTTATCATCATACAAATCGAGATAATTTGTCGCTTTAATAACTCCATCGAGATAGTCAATTGTTTTTATATCACTTTTTTCTGCAATACTTTGCTGATATGCAAGGAATTTTTGCAGTCGCCCTTTCCCAATTTTCTCAAGTCTCTTGTGTGCAATTGTGTCTTTGGGGTTACACTGAAAACGCAAATAGGAGAGTACGTCTTTGATTTCCTTTCGTTCATAAAATCTCGTGCCGCCGATAAGAAGGTACGGCATTCCATGGTGCAAAAGTGCTTCTTCAATTACACGGGATTGTGCGTTGGTTCTGTAGAGTACGGCAACTTGATTGAGCCGTTTGAGTCCCATATTGGCAACAGTTCTGATAATGAAATCTGCTTCATCTTGCTCATTGTGTGCCTCATATAATTCAATGGATTCGCCATCGGGATTTTCTGTCCAC
>JBEPUU010000090.1:0-5722 GCA_041691355.1 bacterium
ACAATGGGAAGAATAGGCAAGATGCATGGTGATAACACTGTAACGATTCCTGCTAGAAATGCAAAAAGTAGCAAAATGATCATATAAATATCCTACGTCATCTGTTGAGAAATGTCAAATCAACTTTACATTTCGGATTTGATAAAATATTAATGTTTGATATGGCTATATATCAAACCAAGTATTTTTGCCAACAAAGCAATACAAAGCGCAATAATAATCCAGGGGTCGATTTTGCCCTGAGAATTTTGGATCATGACGCCCACGATAAGGGTAGCAATGCCTGCGAAATAGGCAAAGCGCGAAGCAATAAATTTATGCAGTTGGTCTCGTTCATCTCCGGGCGCTTCCTTCCATATAAAGCCTGCAAAAACAATAAAGAGAATAACCAGAAGCGGTACCATAACCAAATGCATACCATATGGCATAAATAGATTAAAAGGATTGGCGAACATGCTTAGGAGCACTATTAAAATAAGAGAGATGATTATTTCACCGGTAAAGTTATTTTTCATATTTATATGTAAAAACATTCTCAATGCTTTTTTTAAAAAAGTTTGCAATTTTTAAACCCAAGAGTAGGGAAGGAGTGTAATTTCCTTTTTCTATTGCGATGACAGTTTGTCTCGAGACATTGATACTATCAGCAAATTCCTCCTGTGTCATTCTTTTTTCTTTTCTAAGTTGCGCAACATTATTGACGACATACTCTTTCATTAATATGTTCATACTAGGATACGGAAATATAAATGTCAAGTATGCTTTACATTGTACTCTCAGCCAATTCTGCCTCTTGACACCCTAATAAATGTATGAGAAAGTAGATACAGATATGGATAACCAGGGACAATCACCAACAACACCTTCAGACCCAATGACACCTCCAGTTGAGCCTTCAATGCCGGGAGAGAGTACACCTCCAGCAGCACCAACTGAGCCGACAATGCCAACCCCTGAACCATCAGCACCGGAAGCTCCTGTTTCAGATCCAATGACACCTCCAGCAGAGCCTTCAATGCCAGGAGAGAGTACACCTCCTGCAGCACCAACTGAGCCGACAATGCCAACCCCTGAACCATCAGCACCGGAAGCTCCTGTTTCAGATCCAATGACACCTCCAGCAGAGCCTTCAATGCCAGGAGAGAGTACACCTCCTGCTCCTTCAGCCCCAACCGAACCAACAGTATAACCTTTTAAAGTTTTATACCTTCATGAATATAATAGGCAGCGATTCCTTTTTTGTACCCTTCTGCTGAGGTTTTTGTAGCAAGATAATTTTTATAAATTGCTTGGACATAGGAATTAGGAATATACTTGGCAGCAGTGCATAAAAGTTTCGTTTTTTTTCCTATGTTTGCGAAATAAGCTACTGAAGGTTCTATTTCTTTTAACATATTGGTACTTTTTATTTGAGTGAATCCACTTTCTTTTATTTGCCTGCGCATATCTTTTTCAGAAATGAATTCTGATAGTGCAAAAGCCCATTTAAAATCTTTGACTATCTCTTTCTCTTCATTGTTACGAGGTAATTCCCCTAAGTATCCATCAGCGATAATAAGTTTGCCTCCTACTTTTAATATTCGAAAGGCTTCTTTAAGAAAAGTAGTTTTTGGCGATGCATAGCAAATACTTTCAATCCCAATAACGACATCAAAAAAATTTGAAGGAAAGTCTGTCCTAGTATAATCTTGCACTGAAAACGTTACATTATTCTCAAGACCTCTTTTTTGGGCATATTTAATTGCAAGATCAACTTGTTGTGGTGTAATTGTTATTCCCCAAACTTTTGCCCCTGTTTTTTCAGCAGTTCGGAGCGCTGTCCCTCCAATACCACACCCTGTATCAAGCACTTTCATACCTTTTTTTATCGCAGCATATTTGATAATTGTATCGTTTTCGTTCGTTATTGCTTCTTGTCTGTTTTTTGTATACTTATCCCAAAACCCGAAATGCATTCCTAACGTTTGTGAGTTGTAGCAAAAATAGTGATAAATCCACTGACTGGATTGGTAATAGTTGATAATATGTTCTTTAGCAGAATCATCCATAGAATAATTCATTCTAAAGTAATGGATCTTTTTCAGCAAGTCCAAGAGCTTTCCCACAAAAAAGCCCCGCGAGTGGGCAGGGCTTTTATTTTTTGCAAAAAGAACCTTATAGGGCTAGGTTATTTGCTGACGCTAGATCGAAAAGTCCGAAACTAACATTTGCTTCGCCAGATTGGCTTCTGCTCATTCCGAAGTTCCCAAAGAATAGGAATGGATTGAAGAATGAAGTACCAAAATCTGAATTATTGTTCCCGGTCATGTTTTTTGTCATAACAATATTTATAAACATGCTAGTGCTGTTTTGTTGCACACGAGTGCTATTGTTTTGTGACAAATTCACATTGTTGCTCGAGAACGCTCCATTACCAAAGAGTGCTAGCTCTGCTACGTTAGCGAAAACAGAACCTCCAATGGCTTGTGCTTCATTGGATCCTGCAGTGTTAAAAATAGTAACTCCTGCATTTGCATTTCCTGTTGTACGGCTTACACTTCCTCCAGTGTTGAAGCTGGCTGTATTATCGCCAGTATCATTCATTGTATCTATATAGTTAGATACAAAGGTAAGGTTGGATTGTTCGAGTGCTGTTCTCAAATTGTTCCGCATTGATACAGAATTGTTCGAGAATGCTCCGTTACCAGCGAGTACCATGTTGGTATTCTGGTTTCCTGATCCACCTCCATTAACAAATGCTTCATTACCTCCTGCAGTATTGGAAATACCGACAAATGCATTTGCATTTCCGGTCCAAATACTGACATTACCGCCGGTATTGAAATCTTCACTGTTGCCGCCGGTAGAGTTGTTTTCAGTAACACTATTAGTCATGTTAGTGTTATTAGTTTGGCTAAGACTCGTACTCGAGTTTGAGTTTGAATCACTTGCGTTATTTGAAAACGCACCATTGCCGAATACAGAGGTAAAGGCATTTCTCATACCTGATCCTCCTCCTACAACATTTGCCATATTTCCCCCTGCATTGTTAGTAATACCAACCCATGCGTTTGCATCTCCGGTATTAATACTGACGTTACTGCCTGTATTAAAATCAGCTGAGTTATTGCCGGTGGTATTGTTAGCAGTAACTGTGTTAGCAAAGTTTGTTTCATTTTGTTGATTCAAACTTGTACTGTTGTTTGAGTTAGAATTTACATCGTTTGATGAAAATGCTCCGTTTCCTGCAACGACAGTGTTTGCTCCACCTCCATTACTAGAGCTTCCACTTACGGCTGCTTCATTGGATCCTCCATTATTGGATATACCAACTATTGTATTTGCTGTGCCGCTGTTGACTCTGACACTACCTCCTGTATTGAAATCTGCAGAATTCATACCAGTATTGTTGTTTATATCAACATTATTGGTAGAATTGGTTTGGTTGTCTTGACTCAAACTTGTACTACTGTTTGAATTAGTATCAACGCCAGTTGCAGAAAAAGCGCCATTACCAACTACAGTGGTATTTTGGTCGCCCTGATTGCCTCCTCCGTTAACCTGCGCTACGTTGCTGCCTGCAGTGTTCGAAACCATGACATCTGCGTTTGCATCACCGCTTTGAACAGTGGTACTGCCGCCAGTATTAAAATCAGCGGAGTTATTGCCAGTGTCGTTATTGACGTTAACAGTGTTTGTGGACTGTGTGTTATTGGATTGGCTTACATTTGTCGAATTGTTTGAGCTGGTTTGGACTTGTGTATCTGAAAACGCGCCGTTGCCTGCAATCTGTATTGTATCAGCCAGAGCAGGGAATAGTGCTGCAGAGCCTAAAAATGCAGCAAAAGAAAGCGCGTACGTAATTTTTTGCTTATTCATTATTATCACCTCCTTTCAGCATATAGTAACCCCTATAGGTATAGTGGTTGTCATTAATAGATATAAGAGTTTTTGCTAAGGAAGAGGTAAGAATTGTAGATGAGTTACTGGACAGTTTCATAGTGTATAAGCTTATTATCGGTGAAGATTATTTGCATCATAGTTTCTTTGTAGCGAAAGAACAAGTAAGAATACTGTGAACTTTTCGAGTTTTAATGAGGTAAATTTCTCGTGATGTTAGATAGTGGGTTTAAAAAAAAGTATTCCACCATTTTTGCCAGTTAGGTCGTGTATCAATCGGTTTTGCTCGCGAAGAAGAGTGAATATCTAATTGGTTGTTTGGAATGAGAATAACCCCTTCTCCAGGCTTGGCTAGTAACAATTTATCACGCGCCTCAGATTCAATAAATTGTGGTCGATTTACTTGAGCAATGTGTTTTTTTAGATCTTTATTTTCATTTTTTTCAGTATCCAAATCCTTTTGTGCTTGGACAATAAGATCTTGTTTTTGCCAAATACTATAGATTGAATGCGCTAAATCATTGATAGTCAGAAGTAAAACTATAATAATAGTAAAAAACGCTATTTTTTTATATGGCATATGCATTATAATATAATTCCTTTTGCCAATCATTGCAAACGGTTCATACTTGTCTTTCGGTTTGATTTATGATATTATGGGATTTAATGTTTTATGAAAACTATAAGAATTAAAGACGCACATACAGAATTCGTCGATTTTCTTCGCGGAAAGAAGCACTCTAGTGCTACTGTTTTGGCGTATGGAAAAGATATAGATCAATTAGCATCATTCCTGGAGGAACTTGATAAACAACATATTCATGATGTCACTAAAGACGACATTCAAGCGTTCCTGGGTAAATTGGCTGAGAGGGGATATACTCCAAAATCACTTTCACGTAAACTTAACTCAACTCGAACCTTTTATCGTTTTCTCAAAGTAAATGAATACGTAACTGATGATCCCTCCCTTCTTGTTTCCCATCCGCAATATGAATTGGCTGCGCCGAGAATGCTCAAACCAACAGAATATCGTGCATTACGAGATGCTGCACGAAATGACGCGAGAATGTATGCAATTATTGAAATTTTGCTTCAGACAGGTATTCGTATCGGGGAATTGGCAGATATTCGTATGAGCGATATAAAAGAAGACGGCATAAAAATTCGCCCTCACGAAAAACATGAAGAGCGAGAGGTACCTCTCAATAAATCTGCAAAAGAAGCATTGAATCGTTATTTAGCAATCCGACCCAAAATCGAAGATGATCACGTCTTTGTTACCAAATCAGGCAAACCATTTCTTGTCAGAAACATTCGTACAGCAATTGAGAGATATTTCCGAATTGCAGGAATTGAAAATGCAAAAGTTAATGATTTGAGACATACATTTGTAGCTCACCATTTGAAGCATGGAGTTTCACTCGTCCTGTTATCAAAAATTCTCGGACACAAGAGATTATCAACAACAGAGCGATATCTTACCTATATCCAAGATAGAGCAAAAGACACCTCAACCCTCAGCGAGCTTTAAATCGTCCCATTCACGGTAATTTTTAATTGCCTGAAATTCTTGTTCAAGTTCTTTTGCATGATTATCTAGATTATATTTTTGTACGTAGGTTATTGCTTTATCCATTTTTCTTAGAACGGTATCTTTGGTCATCGCTGTAGAATCCTCTTGTTCATAAATTGGTATATTCTTTTCCAATGCTGCACCAATCAAATGTGTCTGTCCTACAGAGTATGCCCAGCCTTCAGGTGTATATACAGCACTCGCATTTTTCAAAACAATATTTCTCCAAAAATCCCGATAGTGGTTTGCAAAAAAGCCTTTAGCATA
>JBEPUU010000091.1:0-5692 GCA_041691355.1 bacterium
AATGTTTTCAAACCTCGAAGAGTCAACCAAGAATCAAACGGGGAGAGAACTGCACCAATAGAATTTTGTATAAATTTAAGTCGTGGATATAATTCTTTATTACTCGTTGTAAGAACTCCGCCTACAACGTCACTATGACCGTTAATATATTTTGTCGTTGAATACGCAACAATATCAGCACCAAGCTGAGAAGGTTGCTGAAGTATGGGAGTTGCAAATGTATTATCTACAATTAAAAGTGCTTTATATTTTTTTGCCACCTGTGAAAGTTTTTCTATATCTGCAACTTTTAAAAGGGGATTTGATGGGATTTCAATCCATATAATTTTTATTGGATTATTTTTTAGGGCCTCCTCCGTTGCTTTGTAATCTGTAAGATCAGCAATGGTATGTTTTATCCCTTGTGCTCCTGCAACTCTCACTATGAAGCGAAATGTACCACCATATGCATCGGACGAAAAAAGTATTGACTCATTAGGTCCGAGTAACGCAACTACATTTGCCAGAGCAGCTGACCCCGAACTATATGCTAGTCCATATTTGTTGTTATCAAGCGCAGCCATTGTCTGTTCCAAAATAATTCTTGTCGGATTTACCGTGCGAGAGTAATCATAATGTTTGAAATCATTATTAAATTTAAATCTATTTTCAGCTTCCCAATCTTTTTTTGAAAGTGACCCATCGTAATATCCACCATTATTATCATATTCGAATGTTGTACTAAAATGGACAGGCGGGATAATAGCACCGTCGTCTTTATTACGTTTGTAATGCGCATGTATTGCCGTTGTCGAAAATCCTCTTTGTTTATTCATAATTCCAATTCTATCACAATAATCACATATGTCACGCAAGCTGCATATCCTTACTAAAAATTAATCGCTCATCTCCAAATATCTCTGCAATAGGATCTCCTAAAGAAAAATCTACCAGCGTCAAGGCAGTGGCATACGCAACCCCGTGTTCGCCTCCTATACGTTTTGGCATCCCAAGAACATCAAACACATCACGCATTTCTTCAGGTGGTAAATCCTCCGTCTGACTTGCATGCAAACGAAAAGCTTTTTTCCCTTTTCTTATTTCATTACGTGTCAATTGAACAGAATGAGTATGTGCAATTTTGCTTCCATTTTTATCTCTTCCTATTGCCGTATCCATAAAATAGATTGGAATTTCACTACCTGCAACTGTCAAAGCAATTTCAGCTGTAGCGGAATGATCATCATGAGGATCATACAAATGTGGAGTTATCAAAAATTGTGGTTTATCTACAGCAATAATAGATGAAAGCAATTGTGCCGCACTATATATATTTTTTGATAAACGTGAATCGGGAAACTTTGGGGTGTCAAGTAAAACTCCGCCTATATAATTTATTGAGACTTTGTCTTCTTCAGCTCTAACTTTTTGCAAACGGTTTTTATTACCTTTGAATTTCGGGAGTTCACGCGCTACTCCATCTGTTAACGTAACTACACTAAGACGTATACCTGCTGCTGCCAATGCAACATCGACTCCAGCAGTTTGTGCTCTATCATCTGGATGAGCTTGAATTACCATTCCGTGTAAACGTTCAGTCATAATTTTTCCACAAAAAAACCCCGCTTAACGGGGTCTTACATACAAAAGAATACAACCCCGTCAGACGAGTGTTGTACAACAAGAAACAAAAATTTTAGTCAAAATCATAGATATAAAATATCACAAATTAGAAAGCTAAGCAACCTATTTATTCAGTTCTTACAAAAATTGCAGAGACATTATCTTGATAGACTTCTTTCCAATTACCTTCTCTGGATAGTTGAATCAAACGCTTGTAGACAGGTTTGCCGGGAGACATATATGCAACGTTATAGGTAGTATTATCAATATCGCTTATGTCTTGTTCAATTGAGTAATAATTTGTGAAAGCACTATACCCGTTTTGCGCCCAAAGATGCATCCTGCCATCAATTTCAGGTTTGGCTTGTGGATAATTCCAGATCATCCATCCACCCCATCCATATAAAGAATAGATGTTATGAGTAAGGTGATGAGATATCATAAATTCAGCGGATGTTGAGGAACAGGGAAGTACTTGAACTTGGCAATACTCGTCCCATCTGAAATTTGTATATTTTGTAAACGGATATCGTGTCCATAGAGCGATTACAAGGAAAATAAGTAATAAAATGCTTGACGAAATTTTGGTAATCTTTTTTTTGTCTGGTCGTAGAAAATTTGCAGTCATAGCAAGTAAAGGGAATAACAAATAATATGCAGGCCATGCATATCGAAGAGTTTGAAGTGAGAGCAAATAAAGTAAAAGCCCACCTCCCAGGATCGGAAATACTTGAAGAAATTTTCCTCGAAATGAAAGGATAAACAATCCAAACATCAAAAGAATTCCCACAAGAACTTCATTCCACCATCCTTGTGAATACATTGAAAACGGTAAATATTCTCCGATATCTACAAGTAATGGATTTCCGATGTGACTTATCGCATCCATATGAAGTCCATAACCAAAGGGATTAATAAGTGTTGCGAGCAAACTTAGAGCAGCTATGGTTAATAACAAACTAATTTCATTCTTTTCCTCAGAAATTGCTTGCATCAGCTTTTTCCAACTAAATCCAAACCATTTTTGTGCTTTTCCTTTTTGGGGAGTAAAAATCAAAATTTTCTCTGCCAATTTTTTTATGATATACAACCCAATCCACAACACAAATAAAACATATCCGAGAAGAAATTCGCCATCGATATTGACCCATATCCAAAAAAGAGGAACAATAAGCCATAGTGCTTTTGGTTTCTTTTCATAGAGACTAATTAAATACAACATGACTCCAAGAAAAAGAAGTACAGCTTGTTGTCCACGAAATGATATCTCATTAATAGGTTTTTCAAGATATACCATAATTGGAAAGACAATTGTTTGTTCCCACAACGTTATTTTTGAGGCTTTTGCAAAAAAATGAAATGTCATAGTGACAACAAATGCGCCGAGCAAACTTAACCCAAAAAATCCACCGAGATGATACGCTGTATAGGAAATAATATCTGTCAGCCAAGAAGTATTTGCCCAATGATAATCAGGCATCAATGTTGAAAATGTATTGTCTCGAAGAAGTGTCCCATGTTGATAGAAGTATTCCCCATATTTTAGATGCCATCCAAGGTCTGGATCAGAGGGATGAAAGAGAGAAAGAATAAAGACAACAACATAGGGGAGTACATATAATAATTTTTGAAAATGTCTCATTTATACGCGTGAGTATACCATATTATTAATCACTTACATGAGGCCTTTTTATAAAATTATGGTAAAATACGACCCAGAGTATATTTCACCTAACATTTAGGAGATTACTATATGGGAAGTCCAGAAATTAACCAAGCACCATCACTAGTAGATACCAAATTCAGAGTGATAAAAGATAAAAGAAAACCCGCCGATATTCTAGCAAGTGGAGAACGAGTCAAACGTATCGAGGACATACCACTTTCACACATTTTAACTGCGGAAGCTATTATCGATGATTCACACGCATCTGATTTGGGTAATAGTATCGACGTAAAAGGACAGAATTCACCCATAACAGTAAGAATACGACCAGCCGTTGAAGGCGATCTTATTCTGGGTCCTAAAAACGAATATCAGCAGGCAAAAGAAGGTGATCTTGTCTATGATATTTCAGATGGTTATCATCGTACTATTGCAAAACAAAGAAAGAAAAAACCAGATAAAACAATTCAAGCAAGCGTGATGTATGGTTGTACTGATGAAGAACTTATTGATGATCGTATCTTATCTGCCAGTTCAATTGAAACAGTACAAATTCCTCGTATGGCGAGTTGGTTAACCAAAGCGTTTAATCAAAGTCCGTTTGGAAATAAAAATATTCCTGTTGATATAGCATTTGGTTATGCATCAGGTAAGAAAACGCAAGTCGGACCTGTAATTAATAACTTAACAGGTGATGAAAAATCCAACCTTAAAATATGGGTTAACTCTAAATGTAACCTTTGGAAAAAAAACCCTGCAGAGATGCATACGATTCTTCGCTTAGTACGCGATGCAGATCCGGAACTAGTAAATGAAATAACACCTAAAGGTCCTGGAATCAGAAAAGAACTTTTGAGTCGCATCTCTTATAATTTCCCACGCGAAGAATTTTATCCTGCACAGCGAATTATACTTGATGTAATAAAAACCCGTAAATTAAAAAATAAAGAGATCACATTCCTTCTTGCACATTTAAACATAGACAAAAACATGTCTCCTGAAATGATCAGAGAAATTGCAATGACATCAGATATTGAACCTAAAGAGGAAATAATATTTCAACCTAATACAAAAGATTTGTTAGTAGAGAAAGACAATATTATTAAAAAATTAAAAGAAGAAAGAGATACTTTAAAAGAAGAAAGAGATAGATATAAAAGAAATATTGCATGGTGGGAGACAACACCAAATCTAACTCATGATGAGAAAAGAGTTGCAAGAGCAAATGCTTATGGGGAATTACCGCGTTTGATAGGTGATGGAACTATGTCTAAAGAAAGCATAGGAATCAACCTTAGAAGTGCTTTAGAAAAACTTCATAATCACAGAAGTTCACGCTAGGAGAAGATTAATCTTATAATTTTCTTACTAATTTTGACGTGCTTACAATTTCTAGGACTTTTCCGTCGCGCATTTCGATTTGTGTGGCGCCGGTCTGCTCACGAAAATCTTGCAAAAGATCTGAGAGGGTTTTGCTTTTCTCACTCATATCAAATCGCAAATCTTTTACTTTTTGAGATAGTGATGAAACAGAGGGCTGTTTGGAAATTTCCTGTCTGACGGAATTTTTACCTTTAAGTACTTCTTTTACTTTTTCATCGTGCTCGTGATATGTAGGGTTGTTGTTAAATGAATCTTCAAGCATTTCTTTCTGCTGCTTGATTTCCAACTTAAGTTTGTCAATTGACTCAATGTGATTTTTAATCAATTCCTCCAAACTAAGAAGCGCACTTGCCTGATCTTCTCCTTGAACAGGAACCTCAATTTCTTCTACTTCTTCACCTTCAATTACTTGTCCCTGTTGATCGTCATCTACCATAATAACTAACTATACAAATATCATTTGATAAATGCAAGTATGAAAAAATTTCTTTCTGCTATAATCATAGTATGCCTGTAGAAGCTTTACCTAAAAAAGCTGAAACATCAAGGGAAAATTTTTCGCAGTTACCCAAATTAAAACCTTTACTTGATACTCTCATAAATATACAGAAAGTAAAGGAAGGCTCACCAGAACAAGACATGTTAAAACAAAATGCCCGTAGTCTAGCATTTGACATTGTTAGCGCAAATTGGTTACGTCAATATCGAGTAAAAAAGGAACTAGAATTACTGAAAATTAAGAATCGCACTTTACGAAATGATATTGTTGACTTACTTCTCTACGAAAATAATGAATTAGCAGATGAAGCTAGAAAAAAGCATCCGTCGCGGAGTAAGACTGTAGTGGTTACATCAAGAAGAGCAGAAAAACGGCTTGGAATAGTATGACAAAAAAAGAAAAAACACAAATTATAATAGAGAGGCTCTCGAAGCTATACCCAAATCCGAAGAGTGCATTACAGAACGAAAATCCGTGGCAACTTCTTGTCGCTACAATGATGGCCGCTCAGACCACAGATAAGCTTGTAAATACTCTCACAC
>JBEPUU010000092.1:0-5633 GCA_041691355.1 bacterium
GCTTTTTTAAGTACATCAGTATACCACAAGAAAGAAGCAGCACTCCGCCAATACAAACGATAACTATTTGAGGCAGAGAACTTGATATACCTTTCACAAGTATACGCTTTTTGGTATTCGGTGGTGAATTTCTGACAGGTGCTTTGGTAATTATTCCAAGAATTGATGTAGGACGAACTTCATTACTACCAACTTTTTTGGTTGGACTATTATTTGTATGTATGAGAGGACGTGATATCTCATCAGCAAGAACACTTTTTGAATTGCCTATGGTGGACGAATTTATCGATGCTGCTTTACTTTTTGGTGGAGTTGGGGTTTCGGTAGGTTTGGGCGTTTTGGTGGGTTTATCAGTAGGTGCAGGTGTTGGTGTATCTGTTGGTTTGGGAGAACTATTTGCACTTCCTCGAGTTGCTGACGCCAGTATTTGAAAATCTCCCGTCAAATCGGGAGTACGTCCAATTGAAATATCAACTCCCGGATCACTTGCGTAGGAGTAATTATCAATCAATATTCCATCCTTAGAGAAAAGCGCAACAGTATCACCATCGTTATTGAACATCGATGAAGATAATTCTTAGAGAACATGCTGAATATCATTTCCTTGAGTAACTGATGTAATTTGTTTTTTGCTACTACTGCCCGAATCATTTGTAAAATCACTGTCATCATCAATCCAGTACGCCGTCACATCCATTCCGCTTGGAACATATAACTCAACCCATTCTTTATTACCTGTACCTGGATGGGCAAGAAATTCATTAATAATAGGCTGTCCGTCAGCGTATATCTTGAAAGGAATCACCAAATTTATTAAAAAGAATAAAACCGAAACAATTCTCAAACAGCTCATCTATAGAAAGTCTAAACTTATCCATAACAAATTCGCAATAGAGAAAATAGAAACTTAGGGGATACTTACTTGGTTATCTTCAAAAATCTTACATTGAAACCGAATCAACTTCGACAATACTGCTGAGGGAATATTTGCTCGTGAATTGGATATCGTGTCCGTTGGGGGTGTATGGATCATTCATTTGATAACTGCCACCTGAACCACTGATCAACACAACAAAATGATCAGGGAATGGTCCACCATCATAACTAATGCCCACAATTATTGGATCCGAAATTGTTCCAGGGATAGCACCTGAAGAGCTACCAAGCCGAGAACGTGTGGCAGATGCACCACCTGCTGAAATTGAATATTTCAAAAGAGCTGCCGGAATTCCACCGAAATTACCCGAATTAGAATTTATTGATGCAGGGGTTACGTCTTTGTGTCCATAATGTGTAAATACCATCGCCATAGATGTCATCAGACATCCATCACTTGCCACCGAGTATTGTGTCCCGTCCAATGCAAGTCCTCCCCATTGACTGTCTCTTTGATTGTAATAACAACCCCAATCATCACAGACTGTTTGTCCACTAAGAAGAGATGCGCCTCCCTGGCTGGTCGCAAACCTACTGAAACTCGATAACTGTGCTTCTGTTTGGGCAAGCAAACTTTGATAGGTTTGCTCGTCTCCTTGAGTTTGTGAAAGTAAATTCTGTTTGGCTTGCTTTTGTGAATCAAGATCTTGCGTGTATTGTTGCAATTGCGTATTAAGAGCTAATATTTGTTTTTTTTGTGCTTCAAGAATTGCTTTTTGATTGGCGTAATCATTGCGTGCTTGCTGTGTATCATATAAAAGTTGCTTGTCATGTTGTTGGACAAAACGCAGATAATTTGCTTTGGTAATAAGATCCGATATATCGCCTGAGCTTAAAAGCACTTGCATATCGCTAGCACTTCCAGCTTGATATGTAGCAACGATATGACTTAGCAACACTTTTGTTACATTGGTAAGTGATCCTTCGAGATTGCCCATACGCTTACCCGCTGAATCAATATCAAGTGTAATAGTCATTATTTGTCGTTGTGTTGCATCAATTCGAGCCTGAGTTAATTGAATCTGGTTATCCATAACGCCGATTTGAGACGAGAGAGTATCCCCTTGGGATTTGAGATCTGAAACTTTATGTTGCAGATCGGAAATTCTTTGGTTAAGCTGCTGAACCGTTGACGAATTATCACCAGATGACTCAGATGAAGGAATGGGGGTTGCCGTTTGAGCTTGCACCAAAACAGCGGAAATACCTAAAATGAAAAGTTCAAGTATGATAGAAAACCTTTTTTTCATATTGTATCTGCTTTGCAAAAATAGAATCTATTTTAAATATCGTAGCACTGCCAATGAACTGGCAAGGACACCTAGAAGCACCGCAAGTACCAGTTCTCCAAATAACACTGCTATTAAAAATAACGGCGACACAGGAAAAATTGGAATTCCTTTCAAAAAAGTTTCAAGATATGGAGAAAAATACAAAAGCCCACCGGAGGCAATTACCCAACCAACAACTGTTCCTATTGCTCCGTATATAATACCTTCAACCATAAATGGTAAGCGGATATACCAATTTGTCGCCGACAATAATTTCATGATTTCAATTTCGTCACGCTTTTGTGAGACTTTAAATCCAATAACTGTCATCATGATAAATATTGATACGACAGTCAAAATAACAATAAGTATAATGCCAATAATTCTTGCCGCATTAGTCCATCGTGTCAGTGTTGTAACGATATCTCTCTGATAGACTACTTCTGAGACATAAGGAGATTTACTCAAAACATCCGATACCGGTCCGAGATCTTCGATTCTAACCGTTGAAATTTCAAGAGATGCAGGCAAAATATCTGCAGTAACAAGATCCAACAGAAGAGGATCGTTTTTGTTTTGTTGTTTGTAGATTTGTAAAGCTTGTTCTTTGGAAATATATTTTGACGACGAGATCATACCTGTTTGGTTGAGCTGTGACCGAAGATCACCAATGCTTTGTTCTGTGGCTCCATCTTTGAAAAAAGCTGTAACTTGTGGTTTGGATTCAAAAAAATTAATTACTGCTGATGAACCAAATACAATAAATGCAAAAACAGTAATCGAAAGAAATGTCAAAATCATGATAAAAACCGCAGCAAGCGATTGATAAGGACTTCTTCTAATATGTTTTAATGCAGTTTTGGTTGCTTTCATATTCACTAAGCATCTTTCGTGTGCTCTTTTTTATGTTTACTTGCCTGATCTTTTGTCAATTTTCCTTTCTCAAGAACCAATGTTCGATTTCGAAGACTATTCACAATATCAGCATTGTGTGTCGCCATAAGAATTGTTGTTCCACCTGCATTGATATCCTGCAACAATTTAATAATTTCCCATGAAGTCGCGTTATCAAGATCTCCTGTTGGCTCATCCGCAAGAAGAATCTCAGGCGAAAAAGCAAGTGCTCTAGCAATTGCTGCGCGTTGTAGTTCTCCTCCTGAAAGTTGGATTGGAAATTTTTCTCGATGTTCCGCAATTCCAACTCGCTCAATAATCCCCTCTACTCGATCTCTCGCTTCTTGAGTGTCTATATTGCCAACTTCAAGTGGGAACATAATATTTTCATAAATTGTTCTATCTCGCAGAAGCTTTAAATCTTGAAAAACAACACCGATATTCTTGCGAAGGTGATGAATCTTATTTTTGGGCAAAGTGACTAGATCCCAGTCTCCTATATGGATTGACCCTGCGGAAGGCACAGCATCACGTATCAAGAGACGAAACAATGTAGTCTTCCCTGACCCTGACGGGCCAACAAGAAAAACAAATTCACCTCTATCAATGTTAAATGTAACATTATCTAATGCAGTATTTCCTGTTGGATATTGTTTGGTAACATTTTCAAATCGAATCATATATCTACTCTACTTCCACTTTTCCCACATCCATTAGCCAGCCTGCGTGTTGTGCAGCTTGTGTTTGACCCCATATTTTTATTTTCTGCCCGACAAATTGAGAAAGATCAAGAGTTGATGAAGTTAGGTATACATATTGGCTTGAGCCACCTGGTCGAACCAAATGATATTCTCCATCGCCATCGATTCCTCCATTTTGCATTTGCCCTTCAGCTGTATCTTTAAAAACCGACGTATCACCACTGCCAAATACTTTCCCTTTTGCAGGAGCATTGGGATTAAGAGCCGATGGGACAAGACTTGTTCCTGTTGTGGCCGAAACAAATGAAGCACCATAGCCAGCTCCCACACCAAGTATAACCATAAGAAGTAAAACAAGAAAAACTTTTGCTCCTGATATGCCACGCTTAGCAGGTGCCATCGGCTGCATAACTGGTGAAGCAGATGCTGCTTGTGGCGTAGAAGCTCGAACGTAAGGACTTTGATTTGAATTGGATTTGGTTTCCATGGGCAACGTTAACCTATTGCTAGACTCCACTTAGTAAAGCATATTTAAGGGACTTTGGCAACACATTAAAGCTGAATAATAGTTCATAAATTGTATAGTTTTTATCGTCATAAATTGACAATTCCTCCATTTTCTTGGTAAAATAGGGACTTCGCAATGAAAGAAGAGCTAGCACTACCATCACAAAGAAGAATATTAGTCGCTCACCATCGACTGGTTAATTCTACAGAACGGAACAGAATTCAACAGATTGCCAAACGAGTACCTGGTGTAGAGCTTACACATGCATATTCGCTAAGGGATACTCCTCAAGAGTGGAGACGTAAAACTGCCGAACTTGGAAAATATGATGCAGTTTTGTCATTGGGATCTAGTGATGTTGACAGAACACAACCTACTCGTATATTAGATCGTCATGATAATCGTATGATTCCGTTTGTTGCAGACTTGATAGAATCAGATAAGCTAGGGCTGGCAGTATGTCTCAGCGATCATACAATTGTAGAAGCAACTCATGGAAAAGTAGGAAGGGATTTAGAAAAACAGGAAGCAGAAACAGTTAAGCTTAAGCTAACTGAAGCTGGTAGACAACACTATCTCTTTAACGGATTACCTAACGCACCGAGACATATCAGTGAACCGATACGAATTGTTGCCGTACATAAAGATACAGTTGAAGCGCCACCAGATAATGCTATTGTATTAGGATCAACTCAAAAAGATGCGAATTCTGTACTACAAATTGGAAAGATCGTACTTATGCAACCTCATCCTGAACTTACACCAGAACATGCTGAAGCAACAATGTTTGATACGAATGCAATGCTGGAACTATCAACTCATCTTGATCCATACCCTGTGAGAGAAAATGCTTTCACACCTGTCGATGATACAGAGCTTATCGTTGTTAATTTATTTAGAGGACCAACTGAAGAATTAATTTATCAAGCTGCCTAATAATTCCACTAGTATTACCAAGAATTTTACGTTATACTACCCTCACAAACCCAACAATAAGCATGTTTAAAATACAAAAACTCGACTTTCTTATCGCATTCTATATAACCTGTGTAGTACTCACAGAAGTTATGGGGGCCAAAACAGTTCCACTGTTTACTATTTTTGGTTTTCCCATCCATGCAACAGTCACGCTTCTCATTCTCCCGTTTATTTATTCGATAAATGACACACTTGTTGAAGTATTTGGAAAAGCAAAAGCACAAAGCGTTGTACGATCTTCTCTTCTTATGATACTTTTTATTCTCATATTTTCTCTTATTGCAACTGCATTACCAGCAGACAAACGATTTGCTCCAACAGAAGGCGCATATGCAACAACTGTCT
>JBEPUU010000093.1:0-5603 GCA_041691355.1 bacterium
GTTGGTGGAGGCTTCCTAATAGGTCTTCTCTACCTCACAAGTAATACAACACATAAAGCAGCATCTAAATCAAAAGCTACCAAATCCTCAAAGAAGAAAAAGAAATAATCTTTCTACAAGAAATCAGATTTTAAAACTTTCATGATAAATCGTTTCATATGAGGATCAAATGTATATTTTTCGGTTTTAAGTATTTCTTCAAATGAAAACCACTTAGTGCCTTTCATTTCACGCTTATCATAAACAAGTTTTTTTAATTTATCTCCATGTATTAAATACCACAGACTGACATCTGTATGTCCAGCATCTATATTTACTGTGTTAGTTACAGTGATAAAAAAAGGAGTCGTAAAGATAAAGCGAGCAATAATATTCAGTTCTTCTTTTGCTTCACGTACTACTGTAGCTTGGGGATTCTCATTCTTTTCTACATGCCCTCCAGGAGGCAACCATAATCCGGACTTTCTGTGATCAATAAGAAGTACTTTGTTTTTATTCTTATCTATTGGAACAAAATATGAAACTAAATGTTTATGAGGAATATCTGGTTTTTTTATTCGAAATATTTCATTGCCCGAGTTTATCCATTCAATGGCATCACGTATGTGTTCTTTTTCAATTGTGTCAAAAGGGATTAAGGATGAAATTAACGTTTGAATTTTATCCCTCATGCTGAGAGTATATCAGAATGAGTTTAGCGGGTTACTGTTATTGTTCCTGAGTATGCATTAGGTGCAGTGATTGTTATTCTGTTGTTTGCATCTCTAGATACTTGGTATCCTGTGTCCCATGATCCTGCGCAGGTAGAAATACCGGCTTGATTGTTAAGTGAGGGATCAACTGGAAGCGCTGGAATATACGTTGGCACTAATTGGCTACAAAGTGTAGGTAGGTTTGTACTGTTAATTTGAGTTGCTGCTCCACTCGCTACTAATGCAGCAATTCCGGATGGAAGATTTCCTGTGTTAGATGCCGTGTATTGTCCAATTGCGTCAAGGATTGCTGTTGAGTCACTTCGTCTCTTTGTATCATTTGCCTGACCAAATTGTCTTGCTGGATTAATAGCGATAAGTGTGATTGCAAGAAGAATTGCGAGGATACCGATAACAACTAAAAGCTCGATGAGTGTGAAACCTTCTCGAAATGAGAGTTTAGATTTGAAAGATGAGAAAATATTTTTCTGGACAGTCATGTTTAATTTATAAATTTAATCTTAATAAATAGTAGCCAACTTACTCATCCTCTGTCAATAGACCAAAAATAGAAAAAATACGAATGGTTGAGTCTTATTGACCTAGTACGATAGAGATATCATACGTGCCAATTTGCTTTTCTTGAACATTGACATCATTTCCTAATTTTTTCACTTCACCAAGAATGACATTTCGCACTTCTTGACTTGTATCCGGTGAGAATGAAACCAACGTTGTAGCACTTCCAACTTCTGTTGACGTCTGAAGACTTACACTTTTAAATTTGTATGTATCCAAACGTCCCTGTAAAGTTTGTGCCGCTGATGAAGAACTTGATGCATCAACAATTTGGACTGACAAATTCTGTGTTGATAAGTTACCTGTGCTCGATTGTACCGTTGTATCTATTGTTGGGGCAACTGTCGCAAGAACAACTGGAGCGGCTACTTGTGGCGCTGGATTTTCAGTACTTGCATTTGCTGGTTGTTTGGGTGGAGTCGGTGGAGTTTGACTTTGCAAATACACAAACACTAATACAATAAGCAGACTGGAAAAAACTCCTACTAATCCAAAAAGTCGCTTTTTGTTGGGTTTTTTATTCTGCAATCGTTCAAGTTCTACTTCATCAACTTCTTCGGTTTCTTGTCTTGTTTGAGGCTGGAAAACTTGTTGATTGAGAAGATTATATTGTTTGGCTGTATTTATTTTTTGCAAAATTACGCCTGCCATCGCTGCATCAAGAACAGGACGTAAACTCAGTCCATTCCCTAGAACAACTCCCGGTAGTACAGACTCGACAGTGAATCCAAGATGCTCAAAAGCAATTGCAATTGATTCATAAAAATCTTTATTAGTTGCACAGACTTTAAAACCATCTTTTAGTGCAATCATTTTGCTTACAACATTATCAAAAGGGACATGCTCCACGAACTCTTCGGCCTGTTTTTGTAATAATTCTCTTGTTACCGTCCTCTGCTCATTTGCAGTTTTTTGTGGAGCCGGAGGAACAAAATCCTTTGAGAAATATGCATTCTCAGATAGAACAAAAACCAAATTTGAAGGCGTAATCCTACTGTTGGTGACAAAAACTTTTATCAAATTTTCCAACATCTCACTGTTAATAATATCCAGATCTCTGACAATTTCTGGAACAAAACGAAATTCAAAAATTCTCCCATCTGTTCCGGAAAAAAATTGAAACTTATCCTTTTGTAAATAAACAACTCCTGTTCGTACTGTCATATTAATATAGTTCCTTTCGTGAAGTTACTGTTAATAAATTACCTTGATATGTTGCTGTCACTTGAACCTCGCGAACAAAAATACCCGTTGTCCCTTTGGACAAAATGATATACGGATCTCCACTTGTTCCGCTACCCGTTACAGTAATTGTTGCCGATCCACTACCCACCGGCAATACCTCCCCTGTATAACTCGGATTACGAAGTAACCGAATTATTCCGTTTTCGGCTCCGCTTGCTGCTACTTCATAAGCAATTTCACCTTGTTGTTGTTTGGTTCCACTTAATGAATTCACAAGGATCATAACAACTGCCGCCGAAGTCACAGTCACGCCAATTATTGTAAAAAAAAGTAACGTAATTAATGCTTGACCTCTATTTCTCATCACTCATTTCTCAACTCTCATTCTGTTCCCAATGTTGTTTGGAAGGTCCTGGCTTCTTGCTGCCCTGCTCTCTCGATGGTACGACCTGTCACTGTATATGAAACCCTCACTGTATCACTACTTCCACCGTTACCCACACGATTAAAAGTCAATGCAGAAATTGACGTATCATAACTATTTAATACATTTGTCTCACTTGTACTATTATTGACAACCTGCAAATTGCCGCTGCCATTAACACTGTACGTATAGTTTATCGAATTTATTGTTAATTGCATAGTGCTTGACTGAGATCCAGGATTTGCAGGAACGAGAATCGCACTTGATGATTTCACATCATACAACAATTTTGAAAGGAGATACCTTCCGTCTTGATTGACACTTGAGGTGGCTGTTGATTGCAGCTGAACATCAACGATGGAGGTGAAAATTGAACTTAGAACACTCAGCAGAATTGTTAAAATTCCTATATAAAGAACCAATTCAATAAGAGTAAAACCTTTCAGAGCAGTCTTTTTCATTGTGAATAATTCCAAGTTGTATCAGAGAGAACTGGTGTCAACGTCTGATCGAGTGTCGAGAGAGATATTTTATACCTAAAACATCTCCCTGGATTGTCATAATTGGACGCTGGGGTATAATCTGCTAGCGGAATAATGCCAGCAATCGTTGAACCACTCGGAGTAAAATATGAGCCGGAAGTGCCGTCTGGGCCTACATAACTAAAGGTAACACCATTGCAACTATTATTTACTGCAGGAGCAACTGCAGTTTGTAATTTAACAGTTGTATTTGTTGGTTGAGAGATATCAGAAAGTAATCTATTGAATGCACGATTTAACAAGCTCCCATCAACTGATGATGTATCAAATGTCTTTGACTCAAATGTGCCATTCGCATCATAAATTGCATTATCAGGACCTCCTTCAATAATTTTAAGTTGCTTTTGGGCAGTATTGGCAACCATATAAACAAAATTATCTCCATCAGCTTCTGATACTGAAGTTAAGTCGTTAAAACCTGAATTGAAATCCAACCCTCCACAATAAGCCGGCGTAGATTCACTGGAGAGATCAAGCACCTGGTATTCCTGGGGATTAACACCATCATTGGGTAAGCCGTCTTGCCCTACAAGGATTGCACGCGCTCCGTCTTGGACAGTTAACGCACGCCGTGGATACATCTCAATGTTGCTTGCATTACCATTGTAGTAACCTGTTGCTGCAGTATTTGTATAATGCTGATTCGCCACATTTGAAGGCCATGTCGTGAGAAATGTTGGACTATTTTTATTGGTAGTATTGATAATATAAAATTGATCGCTATCCGGAATATTATTATGAATAATGCCACCATTTGACGACATATAAGCTCTTGTCCCATCAGATTTTGCGTAGACGGAATTCGCTGATTCCTGAGTTCCATTGGCGGGGTCAAAATCCAATGTACCTGTCACTTTCCAACCTGTATCACTCCCTCTTCCACATGTCGCGCTTGTTAAAGCGCCTCCCGTTGGCGCTGTTGTGACATCGACAATATTAAGTTCGGGATTTGTTGCTCCACCTGCTGCAACATAGACATATTTATTATTACCAACCTTTACTGATGAGAGCTGCTCATCGGCGTTTAGCTCAATTTTCCCTCCATCTGAACAATCATTGGCAGCAGAAGAGGTATCACTATAGCTGCTGCTTCCTGTTTCGCCCTGATTGTATTTTTCAACAGTTGAACTACCTGCGCCCGGCTTACAATCGTAACCATCTAGAAGCACTCGACAACCAATCTGATCCATATCACTCGTTGACGATTTACTATCGATATTACTTAAATCAAATGCATAGAGATAGCCTCCCGAATCAACATATCCTGTATTATCCAAAATGGTTATTGACGCAGCACCATATCCAAAAGGCGCTTGATCATTAGATGAAGTCGTCGTTGCGCTAGAATAAACCTTTGCACCTATCCAATCAAGTGAAAAATCCCGCGAGTTATTACTTGCCACATCATTGATCCTTACACGGAAATTTGTATTGCTGAAATTGGTACTCGTCCATGCTTTTCCCCATGTATCAGCAGTGCTTCCAAGTACATAGGTTGCGGAACTCGTTGTTAAATTACTTGTCGATTTTGCAGTTGTCCAAGTACTGCCACCATCACCCGAAATTTGGACACAAATTTTTGGTGTACCCGTCGTACTATCAACTTTTGCAACAGCATCAACTTCAATACCATTAATTGTTGCTCCTGAAGGAATATTAAAATCGTAATTATAGAAGTCATGCTTGTCTTTGCCTGTATCAGTACAGCCGGTGGTGGTAGTGCTACCACTATTGGTATCGGTAGCAAATGTACCATCATTAATATATGCTTTCGTAGAAGTACCTTCATAACCATTATTATCTCCAGCATTATTCGTTACTGCCGCATTTCCAGATGGATTATTAAATGCTGTGCCATACATTTTGGTATTAAAGTAGGTCCAATATTTATATATTTTATTCACTGAGTCTTGGTATGCGTCAGTTCCATTATTTTTTATCTGTATAGCCATCAGTTCATGACTTGGATCATCAGTTGCCAATAACGCGTAAAGCTTACCGGCAGGAGAAGTGTAATATTGGACATCATTGGTTGTAAAGCTATTAGTCAGCCCTGTTCCGGAAGGAAAAGTCCCAGCACTATATTTCGTTGAATCCATCGTCCAGGTTCCTTTTAATGTGGGAATTGGTGGATCAGCATTTGCTGTGACGTTAAGATATGCTAACTTCGTTGAGGTAGAA
>JBEPUU010000094.1:0-5536 GCA_041691355.1 bacterium
GCCCGATTCCTGTAATTCCTTTCAATTTATCTTCTTTATAAAGATCTTTCAGTTGTGCAGGCAAATTTTCAATTGATTCTGCAGCTTTTTCGTATGCAAGGATTTGAAACCTAAATTTTTTTTCATCCTTAATACTGTATGCGGCAGCCACATTACTTAGAAGTTTACTGATCTCATTGTTAGTCATGTCCAAAGTGTATCAGAGCATTGACGTGCGTGCAAGATTCCGTTAAAATAGCATAGTTCTTAGTTACGGGTTATGAACTCATAACTATTCAACCAACTTGGGGTGGTAGCTCAGCTGGTTAGAGCGCCTCCCTGTCACGGAGGAGGTCGCGGGTTCGAGTCCCGTCCATCCCGCTCAAATTAATAAATTGAGCGTGGCTCGCTAAGGCGGCCCGCAAGTTTATTTTTTGTTATAGGTTGAAAATTTGCTCAAGATATAGTATACTGTAACGAACTTCATAAAAGAATTACTGCCTAGTAAGGAAGAGTACAAATGGCAATAACGGCAGCAAATAAAAAAACAAAAGTAACTCCAGAAGAAGCTCCTAAAAAAGGAACAAGTTTTTTTGACTATTTACGGTTCGGTGAATCCTACACAAGCCTTATTTTAGGCATAATTGTAGTAATTATCGCAACGGCATTGTTACTTTCATTTGTTCATAGTAAAAATGCAGGAAACAAAAATATTCCGATAGATCAACAAACACGAAATACTACAGAGATTTCTCAGCAAGCACTTGAGCTTACAAATAAAGCCCCGAATAGCATCAATGACAAAACAGTAAGTATTGCACCCACATCTACCATAGTTCCTACATCAGTTCCAACCGCAACTCCGAAACCTACAGAAGCTCCAAAGCCAACAGCAAAATCACAACCTACCTCCAAAACTATTCCTACTATCAAACCTACCATTGTCGCAAAAGCAATACCACCTATCACACCTCAGTCAGTGAAAAAAGTAACTATTGTTCCACAGAAAAAAACGAAAGTAGCACAAGTTAAAAATAATAAAGGTAAAACTGTTTGGGTTGTTAAGAAAGACGAGTCACTCTGGATTATTGCACAGAAAAATTATACAAGCGGTGACAAGTGGGTAGAGATAGCACGAATAAATAATTTGTCCAATCCAAGTGACATTCATGTAGGAGATAGACTTATATTACCAAATATCAAAACAGTAAATCCTACAACAGTAGCTACTGTTAAAAATAATAGCTCAATTAAACATGTCCAAACTAAGCCAATGCTGAATTCAGCTTCAATGAGTAAGATATCAGGTCATTCGTATACGGTTGTTAAAGGCGATAATCTTTGGAATATTGCTCTACGAGCCTATGGTGATGGATTTAGATGGGGAGATATTGCAAAAGCTAATAATTTAGCGAATCCACGTATGATTTTCTCTGGAAATGTACTTCAGATACCTCGATAAATTATTTTAATAGTACTTTGTGCCGACAATAATGAATTTTTATTCTATGTCTATTTTTGATGTGATTTGGTATTATTACATATATTGCGGGCGTAGTTCACTGGTAGAATGTCTCCTTCCCAAGGAGAAGGTAGTGGGTCCGATTCCCATCGCCCGCTCCAGGGGTTTGGATTTCATGTAACTAATTGACTTTCTCATCAAAGTTGCTTATTCTGAATAAAGTATAACTATGAGAAAAATATCGAAGAAGAAAAAATCAAATAAAGTACAAGTTGCGATTCTCTTATTTCTTCTTGTAGTGTCGGTTATTCTTATACTACCTTCTGTTGTAACAAATTCAACACGAAAAGTGTCTTATGGAGAGACAAATAATAGCGCCATAAAATTTACACCGATACCTGCACATAATAGTCTTCAATTGCAGTATTTTGAATTACCGACTCCAACTCCTACTGTAGCCCCTGTTACTGCTGTAGTTGCCAATACTCCTGCTCCTATACCTACAACCTCCGCACCTCAGAGTTTTCCTGGGTACCCTCCTGCAAATGCTCCAGATTGTAGTTTTATTGATGACCAAGGTGTTCAAGAACAATCACCTCCTGTCTGCAGATGTATTGATCTTGAAGTAGAGTGTATTAATGGTAAACCTTATACACTAACGGGAGGAAATTTTGTTATTCCAGTACATGATACTCCTTTAAATATTACACCGGGACAAAATCCTTGTGGAACATATATTGCTCCAGGAAATGGATTATATTGTATCGCAAAGCCTGTCATCTATCTCTATCCAACAAAACAAGAATTGGTAGACGTAACTGTCCAGACTGCCGGAGCAATAGTTGTTTCAGATCCTCATTATCCAGAAGGTGGATGGAGGCATGTGCTTGCACAACCGAATGGTTCACTCACATATAATGATAAACAGTATTCTGAGCTTTTTTATGAGTCATCTGTAAACGATTTTGGAAGACCTAATAAAGGTATTGTTATTCCAACAGGACAACTGACTGAGAAATTGGATTCCTTACTTTCACAATTAGGACTTGTGGGTAATGAGAAAAAGGAATTCCTGGGATATTGGCTGCCGAGGCTGCAATCACTCCATTCACCATATATTTTCTTTTCAGTTATAGACAAATCTTCAAAAGCCAATGTAGATAATGTAACGATTTCACCCAAACCAGATACTCAGATAGCATTTATCGCATACTTTAAGCCTATTGAGACATCAGACAACACGTCTGTTTTACAACTTCCTCCAACACCAAAAAGAGTTGGATTTACTTCAGTCGAATGGGGCGGAATAATTGATAAATAAAATACCTCTAATTGGTTACTCTAAATGAAGTAACGAGTTGTGAAAATGCACTTTCAAGTTGAGGGTTGGCTGCTTCCCCTGTGTATCCTAATTTAAAATGATAAATTGTTCCATTTACTACATATACATATGCAATTGAATGGAGAATTCCTTCTGATGCAGGATAAACAAGACTGTATTTATCTGCAGTAATTCCTGACGGTAACGCAATCTCTCTTTTTTGATATTTGAGAATAACATATCCAGCGGTTACGTGAGATAACGGAATTTGTTTTTCATCAACTATCTGTACAACTATATGCTCGTTCCCAGATTTTTGTGTTGTTGAGGGTAGAAAAAGATATACATCTTTACCCGATTGTGCTTTCCATGAAGAAGGATAGTAGAGGGCATATGAGCTGCCTAGTATTGTAGTAGTTGCGGGCTTTTCTTTGACATTTGATTGTTTTTGGGTTGGTAGACTTTGTTTGTTCCCACTCAGTACTCCTAGAATCAGTGGCAATGCTACCAGTACAACAATACCTGCTACAATAACTTTTTTACTAAGTACTCTTTTGGATGTCAGTGCCATAGGTACTTTTAGTATATCAGTTCCCAATAGGTCTTATGCAAGTATCAATTTCTACTTCTAGTTATTGACACATTTAGTTTGATTTGGTAACATAAATCGTGCCCGACAGAAAGACACAAACGCAAAATAAAACAAAATTTATCTTTGTCTCCGGTGGAGTCATATCCGGCATCGGTAAAGGTCTCACCTCCGCATCTATAGCATTTCTTCTCAAACAAGCAGGATATCGCGTTACTCCAATAAAATTTGAAAATTATCTCAATCTTGACGCAGGTACTATCAATCCAATCGAACACGGTGATCCTTTCTTATGTGAAGACGGGACGGAAGGGGATATGGACATTGGAACATATGAAAAATTCCTGGATGAGGATATGGGAAAAGAGAATTTCGTGACAATAGGCAGAATTTATCAGACTGTTATTGATCGGGAAAGAAGATTTGAGTATAAAGGCGAAGATGTTGAGGCTATTCCTCATATAACTGATGAAATTATCAGTCGTGTTACCTCCCTTGGCGAAAAGAAAAATGCTGATATCGTTCTCATTGAGCTCGGTGGGACAGCAGGAGAATATCAGAATGTTCTATATTATGAAGCATCCCGTATCATGACTCTCAAGAGGCCAGGAGACGTTCTGCATGTGCATGTGAGCTATGTCCCAACACCAGGACATTTGGGTGAACCCAAAACCAAACCCACACAGCTTTCCGTCAAAACACTCAATGGAATGGGAATCCAGCCTGATTTTATTATTGCACGTTCTGAAAAAATGCTTGATCAGCGTCGCAAAGACAGATTTGCACTTTTTTGCAACATGCATCCCGAAGATATTATTTCCAACCCGGATCTTAAATCTGTTTATGAAATTCCGTTAGTTCTTCATGATCAGGGGATTGTAAAACGGATTTTAAATAAATTTAATTTACCAGTAAGAGAGCCTAAATTGACTGAATGGAGAAAATTTGTCGAAAAAGTGAAAGCTCCAAAGAAAAAGACGCTCACAGTTGCAATTATTGGAAAATATTTCGGAACAGGTGAATATCAACTTCGTGACTCGTATGCTGCTCTTCTTGATGCGCTCGACCATGCAGGATGGGCTCACAATGCAGCCGTAAAAACTACCTGGATAAACGCTGAAAAGATAACTCCAAAGAATGCAAAAGAGATAATTGGTACCCCGGATGGGATTATTGTACCAATCGGTTGGGGAGAACGAGGAGCAGAAGGCATGATAGCAGCAGCCGATTATGCGAGAACATCAAAAATCCCATATCTGGGTCTTTGTTATGGGATGCAACTCGCAGTTATCGCTTTCGCACGTTCAGTGCTAAAATGGCAGGACGCCGACACAACCGAAAACAAACCCAAAACAAAGCATCCTGTGATATATCTCATCCCTTCACAGAAAGAAGTCATGGAAAGACGCGCATACGGTGGAACAATGCGCCTGGGTGGTTGGGAAGCCATGGTAAAGAAAAATACAAAAGCATTTGAGCTCTATAAAAAGTATAATCAGCTACTAAACAAAGACGGATTAACATCCGAAAGACATCGCCACCGATACGAATTCAATAATGAATTCGCAAAAGAGATTGAAGACAAAGGCCTAGTCATAAGTGCACGATCTGTTAAAGAAAAATTGGTTGAGATTATAGAAGTTCCTGACCATCCATTTTATATGGGAACCCAAGGCCATCCCGAATACAAAAGCCGCCCACTGAGACCCCATCCAATTTTCCTCGGATTTATAGAGGCCTGCGCGAAGTAGCTGTATAAACTTGCCCACCCGGCATTATATGTGGTACTTTCTTTAATTTTTTCACAAATGCTTCAGGGCTCATATCTGTTGGGGGATTAATTTGTTCATTTTGTATACCTATTTCAACTTTCTGTATAGTATTACCCGCGACTCTTTTGAATCTATCACCCCAAAACGTAGATGCATCGATATCAGCTCCCGAAGGAGTTACAAATCTATTTTTCCATATAAGGTTTGTACCCATTATATTCCGAACGTCTTTATATGCTGTTTCTGTTGGAGGTTTTCCATCTCCCCAAATGGTGATGCCTAATTCCCTTGCAAGTTTTTCACTAAAAGGAACGAAGTCACATTCTTCTTGTAATGTATCATTTATATCTGCACTTGAACAAATTGTCATTACAACCCCCCCATCGGGTCTATGCCATCGACCTGCCTGCAGT
>JBEPUU010000095.1:0-5532 GCA_041691355.1 bacterium
GTATTAAGAGGGCTTATACAATCATAGGTAAAATAATTGTCCCATTCCTGAGCAGGATATTCATACGGTCCTTCACCAGGAACATCCTTCTTTTTTGCATCATCCCATCTCTGCCACTCAGTATCAGGAAAACTCAAAACAAATTTAACATTTTTTACTGTCAGTGCCTTCTTGAATTGTCCCAAGTTCATATCACTTCGCGTTTTATATTGAGTTGCACCATAATAATTTGTAGGTAGAAATTTTCTAAAACCTTCTCGTATTGCATCGTTTGATTTAGGAGAGGGAGTATCTCTTAGGCTTTCAATGGTAGCAACAGCAAGTGGTCTTGTTACTTCTCGATCTCTCATAAGAGGTAACATCTGATACGATTCTTTGGAGGTTTCAAAAGCAACTGAAATATCACTCAGTTGGTCTGACCATCTTTCTCTGAATTGAATTTCGAGTTGCGTTTTTAATTCGTCCACTCTTTCCTGAGGGAGCTCTTCGTCTGCAGCATGTTTTAGTGGTTTACCAACTTCATCTTTGTATGCAGCAGATAATTCTGACCGATAGGATATAAGTTGTTTGAGAGGTGCTGTATCTTTTTGTTGTCCACCGGTAAGCGGAGTCCATTTTTTATCAAATTCAGTGTTAAGCTCACGTCGTAATGTGGATTCTTCTTCTTGAGATAATGATTTTTCATTTTTTCTTTCTGACACTACTTGTTCTACTTCACCTGCATATGATTGAAGTACTTGCATATATGAGCTAAGTGCTCTCTCAACAGATTGCCCGTGCAATATCTGAGCATATTTTGTTGAAAAAGCATGCTCTAGATTTGCTTTAATTGGTGGCTCTTCTTTTGGTTTCAAATCTCGAGTTTCAAGTTCTTTTTGAGGTCTAATTCCGAGAGAATTGAAAAAATCTATAAGAGCTGATTTATGAAGGAATTCTTCAATCGACTGTGCAATTTCTTCTTTATGTTCACTTTTATAGTCTTTTTGCCAAGATGTAACATCCTCTGTAACCCCACGACTCTTGAAAATCTCTATAGCATACTGATATTCTCGTCGTGTTAATTCAGTTTTATCGAATACAATGTCGGGCAGAATTGCAGAATCTTTGTAATAAGGTTTGCCATATATAAGTCCTTTTGGTAATGATTGACCTGTATCAAGAGCCATTTGTTCCCAAAGGAAAATACCTGTTGCTGTTTGCATAACTCGTGCCATTTCGGGGTGAGGATCTTCTTTTATTGCTTCAAATGCTGCATTTGCTACTCGTGTTCGTATTTTCTCGGCAATTTCTTCAGATGGACGAAGAATTTCTTTTAGATGAATTTTTGGGTCTGGTGATTGTTCTTTCTTATCAAGTTGTTTTGTCGGTTCACCTGATATTTCTGATACTTCAGCTGTAATACTCATGATACTTTTATTGTATATCAAATCTATCTTGTAAGGCTAATCTCCTCAACCGAAATTATACTAATACGCTATAATGTTCATATGCTTTTTAAAGACGTGTTTATCCGTAATATTGAAGCCACAGCGTATCGTGAGAATTTTATTGTCTCGGCGATTGTGAGTGTGTTTGTGATACGGCTTTATTTGCGTGTTGCACATTATCCAGTAATAGGCAGTGGTGAATTTCATATCGCTCATCTTTTGTGGGGTGGGTTTTTTATGATGACAGCACTCCTTATTCTCCTTTCCTTTCTTAATGAAAAAGCGGCTGTTGTTTCATCGATTATTGGTGGTATCGGGTTTGGCGCATTTATTGACGAGCTGGGGAAATTTATCACTTCGGACAATAATTATTTTTTTCAACCAACAATTGCTCTAATCTATATTATTTTTGTACTTCTTTATCTGATCTCGCGATTTATTCCAAGATACCAACCGTTTTCCCAACGTGAATATCTGGTCAACGCACTTGAAATGATCAAAGAATCTGCTGTTAATGATTTTGATGAGGAAGAAGAAAAGCGTGCAGCTGAGTATCTAAGCAAATGTGATCCCCAAAACCCAATAGTTAAAGCATTAAAAAGTTTACTTTCTCAGTTGGAGATTGAAGAAAATCCACCGCCTGGGATAGTTAGCAAAATCCGTCGCGCGCTCCGGGAGCGGTATTATGTGATTGCGCATTCTGGATTTGTTGTCAATATGGTGATTATTCTTTTGGTATTCTCAACTGTTCTAACTATTACGCAAATTGCTACGTTATCATCTCATCGTCCACTTGTGAGTTTTAGTGAATGGGGACAATTATACTCCTCAGTTCTCTCAGGGGTTTTTGTAGTAATTGGTCTATCTGCGCTTCGTTTTTCTCGGGTGGAGGCATATCGATTTTTCCGTATTGCTGTTCTGGTCACGCTTCTTCTCACGCAATTTTTTATCCTGATGCATTTGGCCTGGTTTGATATTTTTGGTTTGCTTCTCAATGTTTTTGCGCTATTTGTGATTAATTATGCTATGGCACGAGATAGTAAGAAAATAAAAACGAACAAAAAGGTCAATGTTTCAGTTTGATATTTGTAATTCCTTATCATTTATGATTTAATAAATGACATTACAATGCAGAGTTATCTTTTTACTTCAGAATCCGTTTGCGCAGGTCATCCTGATAAAATTTGCGACAGAATTAGTGATGCAGTAGTTGATGCCGTACTAAGTCAAGATCCGCATTCTCATACAGGTGTTGAAACAATCGTCGGTGCAAATCAAATCTGCTTATTTGGCGAAATTAAATCCAGCGCAAAGATTAACTATGAAACGATTGCTCGAGAAACAGTTAAAAAATTAGGATATATTGTCCCTGAATGGGGGTTTAGTAATGAGTCCACGTTCCAAAATAATGTGCATGAGCAATCACCTGAAATTGCTTTAGGAGTTGATCAGGATGGCGCAGGCGACCAGGGGATGATGTTTGGATATGCATGTGATGAAACTCCTGAATTGATGCCGATGCCTATTATGCTTGCACATGCTCTGACCAAACGTATCGATGAAGCTCGTGAAAAAGGTGAGTTGAAATGGCTTCGTCCGGATGGCAAAGCACAAGTAACTATACGTTATGAACAAGGAATGCCAGTTGCTGTTGAAAAATTGGTTGCTGCAGTAGCACATGATGAATCAATGAAACACAGTGAGGTCCGCGCGGGGGTTATCAAGAAAGTTTTTGCTCCTATTCTAAAGCGATACAAACTTGAACTACCCAAAAACAACGATATTGTGGTAAATGGTACGGGATTGTGGTTCATTCCGGGTCCGCAATCAGATGCAGGACTTACCGGGCGCAAAATTGTTGTTGATACGTATGGTGGATATGCTCGTGTTGGTGGGGGAGCATTTAGTGGCAAGGATCCAAGTAAAGTTGACAGAAGTGGTGCCTATGCAGCACGATATATTGCAAAAAATATTGTAGCAGCAGGTCTTGCTACCAAATGTGAAGTTGGACTTGCATATGTTATCGGACAACCCAGACCTCTTATGCAAACGATTGAAACATTTGGAACAGCAACCGTTACTGATAAAGTACTCTATGCTTTTAAAGATAAATTGATTGATACCTCAGTTAAAGGAATTATCACCAAACTAGATTTGTTACGTCCGATGTATCAACAAACTTCTGCATACGGACATTTCGGCAGAGATTCATTCCCCTGGGAAAAGATTGTTTCAGTTTGAACGGTGAGCTTTGACTTCTTTTTGATAGGGAATTTCCAAAAGAAGTTCTCCGGCAAAATTATATCCCCAGTAAAGTGAGAGTTTTACGTAATCCCAAAATTTACGTTTGTTCAATCGGTGTCCTCGAAGGGAAAATTCACTCAAGTCCATTTGTGTATGGATGTTTTCAATAATAATTGCAATGATATTGTCAGCAAGAGGTGTTGAGTGAAGATCTCCTCTTGCAGTGCGAGAGAGCGTATCTTTTTGTGCTTTTCTTACAACTTTTGTGTCATAAGGCATTGTGTACGGTTGAGAATTGGTGCGAAGTGATCGCTCTTTGAGATAGATATTAAATCCATATGTCATGAGTGCATAAAGAAATGAAAGCATCGTTGCATCAACTGTTGTCTCAGGGTCCAGAGAAGGCGTATACACAACTGATGCGAAACCGGCAGTTAAGCCATAACAAGCAGATGCGATTTCATCAGTAAGAAAAAATTTGGAGACATGACTATCATTTGTATATTCATTGATGAGATTGAAAATTTCATTTGCAATCAACAACGCCTGATCTTCAAGTTGTGGTACACTCGATTGCGTCTTGCGAGCCATTTGGGGTAGTATACCCTATTTTTTATATACCCACAACGTTTTTGTGGTTCCTGACTGGATGATGCCTGCATTTTTAAGTTGTTCACGAAGCCATTCAAGATACGTAACCGGCACATATGAATACGAGAGAAATGTGATAGTTGGATCAACAAATCGATCAATGATCAGAGCAAGTTCCGATGTCATTAACAGAAAATTGCCAGGATATCCTCCATAGTAATACATAAACGCAAGTGCTTTCTCAAGGTCAGTTTTTGCAAGAGGGAAGATAATATTTACTCGTTCTTCTTGCTTGCCTTTGTCAGCATCGGAAAAACGTAAGCCCTGCATAAGTACCATTCCAAGATTCCGACCTGTACTCACTCTGATAATTGTGTTATTCTGGCTTTCTTCAAGTTCCCATTGATTTACAAGTTTTTTGAGTATATAGAGCTGTTTACCGTTAAATGCATAGCTGTAACTTTCTTCAGTTCCATTATGGATATGGCTTGTGGGGACTCGGTCGCAAAACGCAATTACTTCCGGAAATTTTTCGGTTGAGAAGTGATCTTTATTAACTAATTTTGGATGGGTATTCACAGAACTCATCTCAATTATACGGAAGAATGGATGACTTTGCAATTTTTTTTGTTTGTGTTATAGTGATTAGTATTATTGTTATGAAGTATTCTGCCAGTCTTTACATGCTAATTGCCATTTTGGCAATCTCATTTTTTCCTCAAGCGGCTTTCGCAGATAGCTCCGTTAGTGTTTCAAACAACGGAGAAGGTTCACACAACGAAGTGAATGTGGAGTCTAACACAGGTGGTAATACTATTTGTCAAAACGGGCACTGCACAACAACATCCGGTGGAAATGGAAAATCAACAGTATGTATTAACGGCAATTGCCAAACATCAGATGGTGATATTGATATGCAATCAGATGATGGGCATAATCAAGTGCATATCAGCAATGATGATTCTGTAACTGTTACTCCTGAACCAACAGATGATACCGTCTCTCCTGAACCATCACTTTCGCCTGAACCCACAATCACACTTGATCCGACAGTTACTCAAATTCGCCATCAAGTCCGCAAACAAATAAAAGAGCAAATAAACCAACTGAAAGAACATGTGAAAGACCAAGATGCGGCACTTTCATCATTTGTGCAGTCTCTTCAAGATTTGGTGAATGGGTTGTTTAAATAAGTTTTTTTAGTACTTTGTGCCGACAAAGTACTAAAGCTCTCGGCAAGGCTGTGCGCAAAAGGCACTTCCCATTTCAT
>JBEPUU010000096.1:0-5464 GCA_041691355.1 bacterium
GGTATAAGTTCATATAAAATGTCCTTTACCGATGACTATCGCTTGCTCTACAATGTTTACTCTTCACAATATAAAGTAGTTATGATGTGGTGGAAATTAATAAATAAAGCCCGAAGAATTAAGCAAGTACTTTTTCCTAAAAAATTTACTCGTGACCACGAATTTCTTTTTAAGACAGTTAAATAGTTCCCAAAGTTAGGATTTGGATTTTCGAAATTTTTCGTAGAAAGCCACCATACCCATAAGAATAGGTACAACCACTAAAGGAATTCCTACAGATTTTGCAATCTTCTTTTGTTGAATATGCTTTTGTACATAGTCATCACTATTGGCTGGATCATTTAGGACTTGAAAAAAAACAGGAGGTTGAATATATTTGGGAAAAAGAGAATTTCCCATAAATTCCAATTTATCATAAATTGCGTCATAATCTGCGCGCTTGTTTCTTGCATATCTGCGAAGTCCATCCTTTGAAAGATCACCCAGCGCGTCCATATGTCTTTTACGCTGTTGCTGATAAAGTGGAAAAACTTTTCCCCAATCATCATTATGTTCATCAAGAAGGGTTGCAAGCAACATACAATCACCAAAAGCAACTGATGTGCCTTGACCAAAAAACGGATAAAATCCATGAGCTGCATCACCGACAAGTGCGATAAAATCTTTGTAGTACCACGGATCTGTATGAATCGTTACAAATGTGCCAACTGGATTTGTAAGCAATTGATTGATGACATCATCCTGTGCGGGTTGTAACAAAGGGAAATTTTCATCAATAAGTTTTCTAAGTGCAGCAGTTGTAGTAAGGGATGCAAATGCGTTTTTGTCTTTTTGGAAAATAAGAAGTGCTGCAAGCGAACCGTCATGATTGGGAAATGCAAGAATAAATTTCTCTTTTGCGCTCCATGTATATCCGATGTTGGGTTCAAGTCCCAATTCTTTTAATTGTTCTTTTGTGATAGTAAACTGTTTATATCCGCCTGCGGAATATTCCTGTGTATGAGATGAGTGTTGTCCTAGTTGAATAAATGATCTGACGAGAGAATTTGTTCCATCTGCCCCGATAACTATATCCGCAGAAACTATTGAAATCTTTTTTGTCCTTTCATCCTGCACTATAAGTGTTCTCTCATGTTTATCAATTGATAGAAGTGATGTCTCAAAATGTGCAGTAACAGATGGATGCTTGGACAATTGTTTTAGTAGCAAATCAAGAAGTTTGGCACGTGACATAGCATAATATTGCGCTTTTTCATTATAAATTGGGGAAAATATGGGTTTGGAATCCTTTGAAAGTTGAGTTGAGACACCTTTAAGTGGCAAAAGATACGGCTTTATCATTTCCCAAAGGGCTGCTTTTTTTAAAAGAGCTACGCCGTAAGCATAAAAAGTTATATTGTAAGATCTTTTAGAATTTGTATCACAAATATCCTCTTTAGAAAGTCGTTCATATAAAGTAACTTTATAGCCTCGATTTGCAAGAAGAATCGCAAGAAAACTCCCACCAAGGCCTCCTCCTATAATAATAATACTTTTTTTATTTCCTTCGGCCATATTTTATCAACTTATAGTATTTTAATTAAGAAATCTTCTAATTACACCTTTTCCCCAATTTTTTCATATACTGATACTATCCCTGTTATGAGTGTAACAAACAATGAAACACCAATCCAGCGTGCAATTTTTCGTTGTTTCAAGTGCATTTCTCTATGTGTGGCTGCGTTATCCGGATCATTAATAATTGTTTGAGAAAGTGGCGGGTAGATAATCTTAGGAAAAAGATGATACGCTTCTACCTCCAATCTATCATAAATTGCACCAAAATCAGCCTTTTTATCTCTCAAATTTTTAAGTAATGATTCTTTTGATAACTCAGCTAGTGCATCCGTATGCTTTTTTCGTGCTTGTTGATACAGCGGAAAAATTTTGCTCCAGTTTGATTTATTTGTAATAACCAACTCTACTAATTTCATGCAGTCTCCAAATGCTGCTGATGTGCCTTGTCCAAAAAACGGATAAAATCCATGAGCTGCATCGCCGACAAGAGTTATAAAATCCTTATAATACCATGGATCGGTATAAATAGTAGAAAAGGTCCCACAGGGCGTTTTAAGAAGAGATGTTGTGATTTCGTTAATAGCCGGTAGTAATTCAGGAAATTTTTCTTTAAAGAAATTATTAATTTCGTCTGCAGAGTTAAGCGACGGTGATTCATTTGTTCCTTTTGAAAACACAAGAAGGGCGTATTGTGCGTCTTTTTTATCAGGATGCATAATAATAAAAGTATTTTTCTGTGTCCACACCTGAACAAATTGTTTCTCAAGTTGTAATTTTTTAGCCATTTCTGGCGAGAGAATAAATTGTTTGTAGGTCCATGGAGAATATTCTTGTGTATGATTAGTTTGTTGACCTTGTTGAATAAATGTTCTCACAGTAGAATTTGCACCATCTGCGCCTATAATAACCTCAGCAGAAATTGTCGATATTTTTTTTGTTTTGAGGTTCTGGACAATCATTGTTTTGTGATATCTATCAATAGAAACAAGTCTCGTATTATAATGAATAGTAACGGAGGGATGACTGGATGCTTGTGTGAGAAGTATATCTGCAAGCTTGGCACGTGTAATGGTAAAATACGTAATCTTTAATTGATCAACCATTTTCACAATAGGTTTAGGTTCTTTGGTTATATGAGTAACAGAACCTTTAAGTGCAAGGATATATGGCTGTATATCTTTCCAAAGATCAGCTTGTTTGAGGATTTTTATGCCATATCCGAAAAGAACTATATTGTATGAACGTTTGGATGCAGTATCACAAATGTCTTTTTTATCTAAACGTTCGAAGATTTCAACGGTAAAGCCTTTTCGTGCAAAAAGTACTGCAAGAAAGCTTCCAGCGAGTCCGGTGCCAATTATAGTAATTTTATTTTTAGAATTATCCATTTCTAATCTCATAGTTTAGCATTAATTTGAGTGATATTCAAGGTGAAAATGACTATTGAATAATGTTTAATAGAGCTTATAGTTTGCAAAATATATGGAAGTAGTGTATAATTCCATACATTCTACCTAGTATGAATATACTAACAAAATATAAAAAAGTCATCGGCAATATCTTTTTTGTAGTGTTTATAGCTGCTATTTTGGTGTTTTCCGTGCGTGGCCTTCCTGGAAACCCTACCCCAACACAGCTAAACACCGCAAAATGGGTAAATAATGGACCATTTGAACTCTCACCTGAACGAGGAAGATATGCACTTCTCTACTCGCTTGTTGAAAATCATTCGTTTCACCTTGCACCTTCTCTTGCAAAATTTACTTCTCCTGACGTAGGGTACTGGAATGGTGCGTATGTTTCTATTTTTGCACCTTCTCTCTCCCTTCTTGCTGTGCCCGGATATATTATCGGTAAATATTTTGGTGCTTCTCAGTTTGGTGCGTTTGTCTGGATTGCACTTTTTGCACTTTTCAATGTTCTTCTTATTCGTATGATTGCAACCAAACTTGGTGCCAATCCTCTCGCTGCTTCGATTGCCGGACTTGCCTTTCTTTTTGGAACACCGGCCTATGCGTATGCAGTCACAATTTATGAACATCATCCATCGACCTTTTTTATGTTGCTTGCGTTTTATCTTCTTATCCGATTTAACAATATTGTGTCTCTTATTGCGATTTGGATCCTTTATGCATTTGCATTTACTGTGGACTATCCAAATTTAATTATGATGTTCCCTATTGCTCTGGCTGCGTTTTTTAGAAGTGGTGTAGTTGAACATCTTCACAGAAAATTTACAGTTCGTGTTTCTCTTCCTCGATTGCTTACAATGCTTGGTGTAGCTATTCCCCTTGCTCTTTTTTTATGGATTAACCAAGTATCGTATGGAAGTCCTTTCCAGATTTCAGGAACAGTTGCTCGTGTTATAGGGGTTAGTCCTAATGGTTCGCCCATATTTTTCTCTCAAGCATTGCAAAAAGAATTAGCAAAAAGTGGTCAGAAAGATACGTTACCTCCACCTGACTCGATTGTTACATACTTTAATCCACGAAACATGCTCAATGGATTATATATTCTTCTCTTCAGTCCTGATCGTGGAGTAATTATGTATACACCCGTCATGCTTTTTGGAGTTGCAGGATTATATTTGGCATATAGAAAAAAACAAACATACGTTCCTGTAATGCTTGGTGTTATAGGTGCAGATTTGATTCTCTATGCTATGTGGGGAGATCCATATGGAGGGTGGGCTTTTGGAGCACGATATCTTATTCCTGCTTATGCTGTGTTATCTATTTATATAGCGTTACTTCTTACCTATTTGGGAAAGAGACGACTCTTGGTGTTGTTCTTCTTTATAGTGTTGACCTATTCAGTTATTGTAAATTCTTTAGGCGCATTAACTTCAAACAGTAATCCTCCTAAAATTGAAGCGCAGTCATTGGCTAATCAAATTCATCAACCTGTCAGTTATACATATATGCGAAACGTGAATGATTTGAATGGGAATGTTTCTAAATCCTTTGCTTTTGAAGCATATGCGAGTGACTATATTACGGCATGGCAATATTATAGTTATATAACACTTTTGATTCTTAGTGTCTCAGCAGGGCTTATTGTTTATTATCAAGCGTCAATAAGAGAAAAACGTAGACGAGGAGGTACTCATGAAGTTTAATCTAAAATCATTAACATTCCAGTTATCATTTAGTCAAAAGAACCTCGATGATTTGCGTTTTATATTTGAAAAACATAGCAAAACGATTCTTTTTTTTGTTCTTGGAATGGTCTCTATTACGAGCTATTTATATTTTTTATCAAAAGGACTAGGTGTAGCATATAACGATGCACGATCTCATTTGGATATTGCTAGACGAGTTGTAGAAAATCTTCAACCAGGTTTTGCGCAGCTCGGAAGTGTTTGGTTACCACTCCCCCATCTTTTGGCCACACTTACGGTCTGGAATAATTTCATGTGGCATTCAGGTTTGTCAGGTTCTTTGGAATCAATGATTTCTTATGTTGCAACAGGACTTCTTATTTATCAGATATTAAAAATATTTGGTGTTTCGATACTTGGAAGACTTGTAGGTGTTGTAGTATTTGCAACCAATTTAAATATTCTTTATATGCAATCAACGGCTATGACTGAGCTCTTGCTACTTGGAACAATGACTGCTGGAGTATATGAGCTTATTCAATGGCATCGAGAAGACAATATGTTACGACTTGTTAAATCGAGTTTTTGGATTATGCTCTCGACTATGATCCGTTATGATGGATGGTTCCTTCTCTTTTTTGCAGCTATTCTTATTGTTATTCAAGCATATAAGAAACATGGGTATAAAGCAGCAGAAGGGTCTTTTTTCCTTTTTTCAACACTCGCAGGATTTGGAATTCTTCTTTGGTTTTTCTGGAATTGGATTATTTTTAAAGATCCACTGTACTTTATTACGGGCCCTTATGC
>JBEPUU010000097.1:0-5431 GCA_041691355.1 bacterium
AGAAGCAGAACACTTACAATAAATCCTAGTGTTACAATGATGAGAATTTTGGGACCGTTCAGGAAAAATAATCCCCAAAGATATACAAGTGTCATAATAATACTCACGACAAAAAGGAGTGGCCGCTGAGTTCGTTTGGAGACATCCATATCAGTAAAAATCTTCTTATGAACTCCATAAATAACAAAAAAAGTCATTGCGATAAGAAAAATCAAAGTATATCCAGTCCAAGCCAAAGCAAGCTCAACATCCCCTGTTGCTTTATAGACAAGTAGAAGCGGCACAAAAACAAGAAGCATAACGGGATTAAAAAGAAATGAAATAACTTGTGCGATAGAAGACATCATACTAATGCTTTTTGTAGACGCGAAAGTACAGTTGGTTTTCCAAGAATCTCCAAAGATTCCGGCAAAGGCAACCCTCGTTCCTGTCCTGTTACTATTGTATATAAAATCGGCATTCGAATGCTATGCTTTTTTAATATATTGCGTAGTACTTCCAAAATTGTATCTTTATTCCACTCTTTTAATTTTTCAAACTCTTCCTGCAGAGATTTTGCAACTTCGCGATCTGTATCAGTGGTCAAAATAAATTGTGAATCCGAAAAAAATTGCGTTATCATCGGATAAAATTCTTTAAATGTGGAAATGCGTGACTGAGCAAGTGCGACAATTTCTTCAAATTTCTCCTTAGCAATAGAATCCAAACTATCCTTCTTTTCACAAAATTCTGACTGATATGTCTTCAATGCTTTTACCAAATCTTGAACCGACATTTCGCGAATATACATGCCATTCAGCCATGTTAATTTGGTTAGATCGAAAATCGGCCCCACTGCTCGAATATCCTTCAAATCAAATAAAGAAACAAATTCATCAAGTGAGAATATTTCTTTTTCTTCCGGATGAGTCCAGCCCATGTGTGCCAAAAAATTAAGAATCGCCTGTGGTAAAAATCCTTCTTCTTTGTACCATGTTACGTCAGTATGTCCGTGCCTTTTGGACAGTTTACTTTTGTCAGGATTTCGAAGAAGTGGCGTGTGAAAAAAAAGCGGCATGTCTTTTTCCCAACCTAGATAATGATAGAGAATTACGTGTTTGGCAGTTGAAGGAATCCATTCTTCACCTCGTACAGCATGTGTGATTTTCATCAAATGATCATCGACAACAACTGCTAAATGATATGTCGGAAATCCATCTGATTTGAGGATGACTTGATCATCAACGAGTGGCTGAATATCGTTGGATGTCTCAAATTTCATCTCTCCTCTCACACCATCTATCCATGTATAACTTTGTTTGGGGATAATTTTCAGACGAATCACACCACTTGTTTTTCTCAATTCCCGACAATGCCCGTCATACATAGGAGTTCGCTTTTCTGCCTGCATTTTTTTACGCATTTCATCAAGCCTTTCGGGAGTACAATCGCAATAATATGCGTGATTATCCTCAACTAATTGTTTGGCATATTTTTGATAAAGATCCAAACGTTCTGATTGTTTGTATGGAGCAAATTCTCCACCTTTCCGAGGACTTTCATTTTCAGTTAGAGAAAACCAATCAAGTGCAGCATATATCTTATCTTCGGCACCTTCAACAAAACGTGCACGATCCGTGTCCTCAATGCGAACGATAAATGTCCCCTCGCGGCCTTTTGCAAAAGCATAATTAAATAGCGTTTGATAAATAGTCCCAATATGTGGAAACCCTGTCGGGCTTGGTGCGATACGTGTTCTTACCATGGATTATCTTGCATTGTAACCGAAAACTAAACTATACTCAATATATGACTCTTCATGACACAACAGAATTTGCAAAAAAAGGCGGGATCGTTTTTGCTCTTCTCGTCGGTGTTGGCATTATATTAGCAATATTTTTTAGAGTGGGAGCAGTTATCCACTCAATCCTTTTCCCGCCAAAAATCCAGGCCCCCAACGTTGCATATGGCAAACTTCAGCCCCCTATATTCCCACAAAGTAACTTTAATGGTGAATATACCTATTCTATCAATACCGTCAGTGGTACATTGCCGGATGATTTCCCTGACCGACTTAATGTATATCCAATGATAATTAACCAGCCGGATGTGCTGAATTTGAAAAATGCGGAACAAAATATTACAAATTTACAATTTGTTGATTCTACAGGAAATAATCTTCCTGCAATTCCTATCGGAGGATCTAACTACGAATGGCGAGAAACATCTCCTGGACCAACAGGATTTCAACGAGCAATAGTTTTTAACATCGTCTCACAAAATTTTACTATGAATTCTAACTATCTAACACAGTTGTCAGTACTTCAAGCACGATATGTTCAAAACATGCACGATCAAACAGAAGCTATTCAACCTGTACAAAATTTCTTAAGCACAATTAATTCACCCGTCTCTGACATTGACTTTACTCTTACACAAAATCCTCCTTCTACTGAGAATTATACGACAGCACCACAACTTTACTCTGTGAGCAACGGTCAACTCACACCAACAACCTCCATTGCTAGTGCTCAAGTTATCCGAGTAGATCTTTATCAAAAAGAAATTGATTACACAATAACCGCCGGTCGAGATCAAGACCTCACACATTCTCAAAATTTTGATATGACACTCCCAATTGTCTATCCTCACCCGCCATATTCAACTATGAACTTTCTTGTCGCTTCAGGACAAAACGAGGCTGATATTGCTGTCGCAAATTTCAATCATCAGAAAATTAATCTCGCGCCGGATACTCAAGGAACGTATCCGATTAAATCCGCTCAACAGGCGTTTGATGATCTAAAAAAAGGAAGAGGATATATTGCTTCATACAATGGAAATGGTAATCAGATACTCATCACGAATGTTTTTCTCGCTTACTATATGGGAACATCTCTACAGAATTATCTAACTCCAGTTGTAGTCTTTGAAGGTCAAAGTGGCTTCTTCGCCTACGTCCCTGCAATCCCCACCGATACCACACAGTAGAAATTTTCCATTTTCCAGGTTCCGTTCTCCATTTATTTTGCAGTTAAACAAATTAAATTTTTAAACTAATGATAAATGGAAAATTAAAAACTTTGTGGTATTGGTGGCGCTATATATTTCACATTGGCATCAATAAAATCCAATAGTCTACTCGTATCTGCAAATCTGTCTTCGCTCTCCATCACAACGATGATATATGTGTGGTCGTTTTTTACAACAGATGTAACAAGAACTTGTCCAGCGCCTTCTGTTGTTCCTGTTTTGATACCTGTAACTCCATCGATACCCAATAATTCATTTGTACTTGTAAGTGGATATTGTCTGGTAAAGTTGCTATCGGCAATTGTTTTATATTTTGTCGAGGTAACTTCTACAAACGTTGGATTAACAATTGCGTATGAAGCAAGTCGCGCCATATCAACAACTGTTGAGTAATCACCGTCATCGTCTAGTCCGATCGGATCAGAATAATGAGTATTCGTAAGATGCAAATGCTGCGCCATAGTATTCATCTGTCGTACAAATGCATCCGATCCTCCAGGATAATTGTCGGCAATCGCTTGTGCCGCGTCATTGGCAGAAGGCAAAAGCATTGCATACATTAAATCTATAAAATTGAACTGCTCACCTTCATAAAAATTAAGACCAGATCCTGGCACATAGGATCGCTTTATTGTTAATACATCATCAGATTTGTAATGAGTAAGAGCTACTAGAGCGGTCATGATTTTTGTCGTTGATGCCATTGAAAAACGCAACTGCGCATTTTTAGAAAAAAGAATAACTTGCGATGCTCTATCAAGAACTATTGCAGATTTTGCAGAAACAGCTGGTTCAGCAACAGCCTGAACATATGGATAGGGATGCAATGCTGTTGCTTGATCAGAGCTCACTAACGATTGTTTAGATAAATTCTGGAAAAGTTGACTGTTCACGACATGCAAAGTAATCACGATGACACACAAAATAAGTGGGAAAAGAATAAGTTGCAGATCATAATCATGCTTTTTAAACCAACTTCCAGCATTTCCCTTCTTCTCTTTATGAAACATCCCTGCAAAAAATGAAGGCTTTTGAGAAGAACTTTCTTTTTTGAGCAAAACAGGTTGCTGGGCATGAATATCGTGAGATTTTTTTGTCTGCGCAGATTGCTGAGTAGATTTGGTATTTTTAAATTTCCTTTTTCGTTTCTTTTGCCATATTGGAGATTCAGATTGTTTCATTGCGGATAGGTATATACTAATATATTGTAATTGTTTCACTAAGAAATGCAAAGCCCGGGTAAGGGTTGCCTCTTGATATTACGAAGCGCAATTTGTACGATATAAATCATGAAGCAAGCTAATCTCGCTGGTTGCATTATTCTTAACAAAAACACCATTCTTCTCCTTCACAGAATCAAAAAAGATTGGTATGAATTACCTGGAGGGAAAATTGATGAAGGAGAAAGTCCACAAGAGGCAGCAATACGCGAGCTAAAGGAGGAACTCACATGCGATATTGAGATACTATACAAAGTCGGAGAGAAAAGTTTTGAAGAAAATGGAGAAACAATAGGATATATCTGGTTTTTGGCAAACATTAAAGATGGGCAAATACCGACAATTGGAGAACCTGAAAAATTTGATGAGTATATTTATATTCCTCTTACTGATCTATCAACCATTACCCTTTCACCAAATATGAAAAATTTCCACCAAGCCCTCAGAGACAGGACAATTACACTGTCTAAGGATTAGTTATTTCTCGGCTACTTTCAAGCCCAATTCTTTAAGTTGTTCTTTGGAGACCTCAGCCGGAGCATCCATTACAGCTGTTCGTCCTGTTGATGTCATAGGAAATGCAATTGACTCTTTCAAAGATGTCTCACCACTCAACAACATAACATGTCGATCAAATCCGAGTGCGATCCCTCCATGAGGTGGTGTGCCAAATTTGAATGCTTCTATCATATGCCCGACGCTTTTTTCTGTTTCCTCAGGAGTATAGCCCATTACTTTGTAGGTGGCTGCAAGCATTTCAGGCTTGTGTGCTCTGATACTACCTCCACCTACTTCAAATCCATTGCAAATCAAATCATATTGCGTTGTGATAATTTCATCAGCATGTTCTCCTTTGAGTAGCCATTCTTCATGCTCTGGGATAGGAGCACTAAACGGATTATGTGTAAATGTTAATCCCGATTTACCATCTCGTACTTCTGCTACGTCTTTTTTATCCACTTTTTTAAAGAAGGGGAAGTTAATAACCCAAGCAAATGCTAGAACTCCAGCTTCTTTTTCTTCATCAGATCGCAAATCAAATCTGTCTGCGCCATATTTCTCAACAGCATCTTTATAGTCAATAACAGGAAATGTATCGTCTCGCAATTTTCCGCCAACTTATTTAACTGCATTTATGACAACGACTTCTGTTGTCTGCATAACGTCTTCTCTGGTTACAAAACTCATTTCAAGATCCA
>JBEPUU010000098.1:0-5374 GCA_041691355.1 bacterium
TGCATATCTACTCCATGGTCACCCAGTACAACAATTTCTTCGGGTTTCACATCAAATTGTTGCATAAGCATTAAAATTCCTTCCGGATCAGGCTTGCTTTTTGTTATATCTTCATGGGTTACAATTGCAACATGAGGGATATCATATACAGCTTCCATCTGAGCTATAAAAGTCTGCAAACGTTCTGAAGGACTGATATCTTCAGCGCGGAACAGGTCTGTACATTCTAAATTAGGCAAGCTGACTCCAAAATTTCGTATAATCCCATGTCGAGTTCCACTCGTAAAAATGCCAAGATTTATCTTATTTCCCCCAAGCCACATAAACAATTTGTTTAAACCTTGGAATGGACGAACATACAAAGGTGCGATTTTATCTTGTACATGTCCAAGCCGAGCATCTAGTTCGGCAAAATTTATTTTGCTTAAGTGGTGTTTATGTGTTTTATCAAAAAGTAAATGTAGCGTTTTTTCAAATGTTTCTCTTGTGCTCCCACCAATTGCCTTATTAATAAAATTTTCATAAATTTCATAAGTAGGGATGTCATTTCTCGGAATACCTCTTTCCAACAAGTATGCAACTGCCGTCTCGTATTGACCATGTCGTATCAAATACAGTGTATTTACAAGTGTCCCATCCGCATCAGAAATAATTGCCTTAATTTTTTGCATGATGAGATTATAACAAAACCAGATACTGTTTTTCTAAATTCTGTTATACTAAATTCACATGGTAGAAGATTTGGTTGCTAAAAGCTCACTTACTATTCATGCTTCGGTTTCTAAAGTTTGGGAGGCTTTGGTAAATCCTGAGATGATTAAGCAATACATGTACGGCTCTGATGTAGTCAGTGATTGGGAAGAGGGAAGTAAGGTTATTTATAAAGGAAATTACAAAGGTAAAGAATTTGAAGATAAAGGCAATGTAGTCAAAATTGAACCCGATAAATATCTCATCATGACTCATTGGTCACCACTCTCCGGAACTCCAGATGCTCCTGAAAACTATCACAGAGTCACCTACGAACTCATCCCAGACAAAGACAGCACTCAACTCATTATTATCCAAAATAATAATTCAAACGAAGAAGAACGCCAACAAAACGAACAATTCTGGATGAATGTGCTGGAAGGTTTGAAGAAGATTGTGGAGAAATAGATAAAAAACTAATAACGGCTCATAGTTATTGTTTCTTTTGTGCATTTATGGTATAAATAGGCCTATTATGCCGGCAAAAGAAGAATTTCGCATGGGACCACAACCAGATGGCGGAGTAAGATGGGCTGTTTCTCCTGAATCTTTAGAAGGATTACCTTCTCAAAGTATCTGGAACAATAGAGCAGTAGTTGCTGATGTTAATGGACTTACTGTTGCTGCAGGTATTTATGCACTTCCCCCTCGTGAGACTGGATTAAGTAAATTTTGGTCTGCAATTACTAGAGCAAAAGGTCAAACCCCTGAAGTAGCACGTATGCGAATTGAACCCTCTGTGCCGATGACTGATTATAGAAGAGGAGATCATACCCGATTAAGTGCTATGCATCCTTATACAGTATTGGAAGATAATACTCGATATGGTGTTGGTCTTTGGATACCACGAGGTTTATTTGGAGAATGGTCTGAAGAGCAAGAACGTCCAGAAAGTGAAGGGAAATTATCCTTTTTAGGTGGAAGAGAAATTTATAAGGAAAGGCAAGTTCCAGCATTGCTAGTTCGATTAGACGGAACGACCCCATTGGCTGGAACAAAATTATCTTCAGGAACTACACAAGAAGCGTTGCTTGGAATTCCAGAGCCAACGGATGAAGGCACTGGAGATATATCAGTAGTAGTCACAAACAGGCAAATTACAGGAAGACATCGAAATCCTGACAAGGCGGAGGTTGATGATTTAACATTTAATGTGATTGGTGAGAGAGGTACAGATGGAAATTCAGCAATAGTTAATAGCGGACTCGTACAGGTTGTTTTTGCGCTAGTAACTGAGGATCATGTTATTGAGAGAATACCCACTCCAAAAATGACAAATATACTACCAGGATTACCCGATAATCTGCCACGATCATTTATGTATGGTGAAAATTTGAGAGGAGCACCAAAAGGAATTGCAGGTGACACTACACTTAGTACAGATTCAACATTATTGGGTGAAACAAATTTTACAAATACAAGGAGTCAAAAAGTATCAATAAGAAGTATTAGAGATGTTACCCCTGTTGCTGAACTCAGTTTAGTCTTGGTAGGTTCCGGAGGATCAATTACAGCTGAAATGACTGAAGCAACCATGCCTCAATCTCCTCAATCATAAATTTTTACTTTATCCTAAATGCGTTGTAGTGAAATGGAAAGTTTGATAAGATAGGGTGAGAACTGTCCCTCTATAGACTTCTTTTTATGTATGCACGGGTTGTTGTTATTCGAATAGTAACATTTATTTTCGCTTTTACGGTGCTTTTTTGGGTCGTTCGGTTGAGTAATGTTCTTCCTCAGGCTCGATTGGAAGAGGATATTAAATCAATTCCTACACTTTTTGGTGTTGGGAATTTTCTTTTTAGTATCCTTTCAGGATTTGTTATTCAGATACAGTGGCGTAAATGGGATATTTTGATGGACGCGACTCGTGGAGAGGTGAGTACGTTGAGACAATTGTATGTAGTTGCTCATCATTTCCCTGTACGAGAGCGAAATGATATCAGATTTCATATTTATCGATATTTAGATACTTATGTAAAAGTTAACACACATACTAAAGGAAAAGATCTGACATTTCGCTCCAAAAAAATTGATGATGCTTTAATCCGTGTTGAAGATACGATGTTTGACGTATCAAAAAGAAATCCTGATATCGGAACGCTTGCATTTACTTATCTGACTCGAGCGATGGAATATCGAGAAATTAAATTGCAAAGTAGTAGTCATCGCTTGCCTGTACCGATACGAATTTTCCTCCTTTTTGCAACTGCTTCGGTTATCATTGGCTCATTTTTCCTGCCATTTAATAATCTGATGTTCAATTATTACTTTACCCTTATTGACGCATTACTTGCTTTTGGAATTATTCTTATCGTTGATGATTTTGATCATCCATTCCGCCCGGGGATATATTATTTGTCAGTCGATGCATACAGGCATTTGAGAAATGAGATAAAGAACAAACTAGAATATTACGCTTTTGATTTTGACAAAGCCGAAGAAGGAGAATTGCTAAGCGATCATGATGCGTAAGTTAAATATGGTTTAATTAGCCGTTTGACCATATAACTGTGTAAACTGTATAGTACTAATATATGCAAGATTCCTTTAGTACTCCGATGATGAAACAGTATAGTGACATCAAGAAGCAATATCCTGATTGTCTTTTATTTTATCGAATGGGGGACTTCTATGAATTATTTCTTGAAGATGCACATATTGGTGCTCGCGTTTTAAATATCACACTGACTGGAAAAGCTAATGGTAAAGGTGGGCGGATTCCAATGGCTGGGGTTCCGTATCATGCAGTAGATTCATATTTGGCAAAATTGGTTAAAGCAGGCTACAAAGTCGCAATCTGTGAGCAATTATCTCCGCCCAATAAAAAAGGTTTAGTGAAGCGAGATGTCGTGAGAATTGTAACTCCTGGAACAATGCTTGATGAAAAAGCATTGGAAAAAAAAGAACATAATTATCTTATCAGTTTGACGACAGACAAAAAAAATGTTGCATTAACAATTGCTGATATCTCAACAGGATATTTTGCAACGACTGAAATTGCTACTGAATTTAAAGAACAGATAATTATGGATGAACTATCACGAATTCATCCCAAAGAATGCATTCTTCCTGAAATTCTGTATAACGATCCATCATTCTTACATGTTTTAAAAGCAGAAAAAGAAATGAATATTTTTCCGTATGCGGATTGGGATATGTATGCAACTGACGCAACAACATTTTTGCATAATCATTTTGGTATCTCAACGCTTGCCGGATTTGGTTTGGAAAATAAGAATTTGGCTCAACAAACATCAGCGGCACTTCTCGGATATCTTAAGCATACTCAGAAAGGGCCGGTGCAACATATTAAAAAAATTGAAAGTTATACAACTCATGATTATTTGCTTCTTGATCGTTCAACAATACTCAATTTAGAATTATTTACGACAATCAGAGAACACGATAGTAAAGGAACACTACTATCTGTAATGGATCATACCTCAACTGCAATGGGTGGGAGACTTTTGAAAGAATGGATGCGCAAACCTCTGATTGATAAAGACACAATTGATGCAAGACTTGATGCAGTTGAAGAATTTGTACAAAAACAATCGAAACGAGCTACAGTTGCAGATTTACTTAAAGAAGTTAGCGATATTGAAAGACTAATTTCTCGTTGTTCTGTAGGACTCGGAAATGCAAGGGATTTGGTGAATTTGAAAAATACGCTGAGTGTTGTTTTGAAGATAAAACATACACTACAGAAATTCGATTCATCTTTGATTAAGAAATTGGAAGAAATGATTCGTGTTTCGAAAACAAAAAAATCTCTTGATACAATTGATGGCCTTATTGATTTGATTAATACAACAATTGTTCCTGAGCCACCGATAAGTATTCGTGATGGGGGAATGATAAATACAAGGATTGATAAAGAGTTAGACAAACTTCACAAAATCGTTAGCGGAAGTCGTGATTGGATTCTTGAATTAGAACAAGAAGAACGCGAAAAAACCGGAATTAATTCGCTTAAAATTCGTTTTAATAAAGTATTCGGGTTTTATATCGAAGTTAGTAAATCAAATCTCCATTCCGTGCCCAATGAGTATATGCGAAAACAAACACTTGTCAATGCGGAACGTTTCATTACCAAAGAATTGAAAGAACATGAAGAAATTATTTTGACAGCAGAGGAGAGAATTAACGAAATAGAATACCGAATTTTTCAATTGACATTGGAAAAATTACTTGAACATGTTTCACTTTTGCAACAAACAGCGTTTACAATCGCAACAATTGATTGTCTTTTAAATTTTTCCGAAATTGCTGAAAAAATGCACTATGTCAGACCACTAATACATACAAATACGCAAATGATTATTAAGAATGGTCGGCATCCCGTGGTCGAGACATTGCTTGCAGACAGACAATTCGTTCCTAATGATGTACTGCTTGATACAAACGAACAACAATTGTTTGTAATAACAGGACCAAATATGGCTGGTAAATCTGTTTTTATCAGACAAAACGCGTTGATTGTACTTATGGCACAGATGGGTTCATTTATTCCTGCAAGTGAGGCAAAAATTAGTATTGTTGATCAGATTTTTGTGCGCTCTGGTGCTTCCGATGTCATCACCTCAGGTCTTTCAACGTTTATGGTAGAGATGGTGGAGAC
>JBEPUU010000099.1:0-5285 GCA_041691355.1 bacterium
GAGTAGGATTATCTGTTGATTGTATTGAGAAGTCAACCTCACCTGAACTTTGTGCAATATTACCGTCCCCTGTTATAATACAATTTTTCCCCTGAATCATACCCGCACATTTTGTAATTTTGATATCTTTTGCGCAAATTAGCGCATATGTTTTCGGATCAGTTGCACAAGCTGATGCCGAGACGATATATGATTTTGACGGATTCAGTCTTTGAAATAAATATGGATACTGGATGTTTGCTTGGGGTTTGGTAATATAGCGGTAGTCTGTATCAAGATTGGTTTTTACTCCATTTTTGATACTATCAATACTTATTGTTAATTGATCATACGCGTCCGTATCAGTTGTAAAATTTCCTCCAACCGTTGAATAATCAACATCATGATCAGAGCCCGAGATGCTGGGCCCTTGAGTTGGGATAGATTGTGAGGTAGCAGATGATTGTTGTTGCGAATTTGATTGAGAAAGTTGATTGACTCGTACTCCCACAAGATATCCACCCAAACCAAAAAGAAAAGCAGATATTCCTATTACTACCCAAAAATATGAACTCATTGGAAGAGATGGGAAATAATTATTGAACGGTACCGGCGCTTCTTCATCCATACATCTAAATCAAAAAAACTGTAAACCAATTTGCAGATGGGTATGCTTTAGTTATATCATATTTATAATGCAAAACACTAAAACTCTTCTCCCTTTTATTTATGCGGCTAAAAATTCTTCTTCACTAACACCACATTGCTCAATAATACTCCGTAATGTTCCTGATTTTACTTCTCTGTGATGTGGGACGATACACGTCTTTTTTGTCTTTTCATTCCACCAAACTTCATGAGATCCCCCCGTTGCTCGCCTAAATGCAAATCCTAATTTCCGAAGCTTTTTTATTACTTTTCTATAAGGCAGCGGAGGTAATGACGGCATATTAATGATTAGAGACAATAAGAGGAAATGTTAACGTGAATCCTTTTTTCTCTTTCTGCTCGGAGCGCTTTACTTTTAATGGAATTTTCATTCCTTCTTCCTTGTATAATTCTATAAGGGTTGATGCCACATAAGAAATCTCATTTATTGCCTCTTCGATGGTATCTCCTTGCGCATAACAATCTTTCCAAAGAAGACAAGTTGCGACAAAGCCGCCATCTTTTTCTTCATTGAGAGTAATGGGAAGTTCGTATTCTTGAATAGTGATAGATTTATTCTTATTCATATGAGTATAGTAACAAAATAACCTCGGTTATTCAATGCATATCTTCTAATGTAACTTCTCTCTCCTTTTCATCATTTCCAGAAGTTTCTCCATCCTTTTTGCTCGAATCTCAGGTTTTTTTGCAGTTTGGAGACGCCATCCGATCGCAAAGGTATTTGCTCGATTTAATGTACTGAAAAACTCCTGCGCCTTTTTATCTTTTGCAAGTTCTTTAAGGAAATCTTGCGGAACTTTCATGTCTTTTGAAGTATCATACGAAACATCCCACTGACCATTTGCTTTTGCCGTTTCAATCGTTTTCAAACCACTCGGCTGCATTTTTCCACTTTTAATCAACTGTGCTACCAAATTTTGATTAGTTTTTGACCAAAGACTTTTTGGTTTGCGGGGAGTAAATCGTGTCAAATAGTATTTCTCGTCATACTTATTTATTAATCCGTCTATCCATCCATAACAAAGCGCAACTGGCAATACTTCATCATAGCTAATTGAAACTGCACCTGTATTTTTCTTGGCAAATTTTATCCAAATCGCCGAAAATTTGTCATGATTAGTATGAAGCCATTCTTCCCATTCTTTGGCGTTTTTAAACAGAAACACTGGAGTATCTTTATGCAGTTCCATAGTCAAACATGTAACAAAACACTAAAAAATTTCTTTCAACCCTTCCTTAAATGCAACTGTTGCGAGAAAAAGTGCCATTACTTGATCTGCCCACCACCATCCGAAAAACGCATTAAGGACAAGACCTACAAGAACTGTTCCTGCAAGACCTCCGTCTATAAGCGTAAATTTCGCATCCGCAAGGACTGTTTCACTTTTCATTTTTTCCCCAATCTTTTTTTTGCCAATTCCCAGTATCATCATCATAATCACTGTTGCAATAATAAAAATGATGCCAGGAATTGATTTGTCAGGATGTTTACCTTCGAATAAACTTCCTGCAGCATCAATAAAAATATAAAGCGAAACAACAAAATATGCCAGACCAATAAGCTTGAGAGCTATTTTTTCTCTCTCTTTTTTTCCACCTTTGAGATCCCAAACAACAAGAGATGAGGCAAATACTTCAACACTTGATTCAAGCCCATACGCCATAAGGACAACGGAGCCTGAAAGAATGCCAATCGTCACGCAAACAATTCCTTCAAAAATGTTCCATGCAATTGTTACATACTCATACCAAAGAGCTTTTTTGTGGAGCTTTTTAAAATCTTTATCCATAAAATAATTGAAGATTATTACTTAAAATATTGTGTCTCTTCTCGCCTATCAGTAAGTTCATGCATTTTTTCCATTTCATCAGGGGTATTTATATGGATTACTTTATACTTCCCATAGATAATTATATCAGATATTTCAGTTGATATTTAGTTCTCCCATTTTACTTCGATGGCGGAGAGTTCTAGCATTTATGCACACGCAAAGCATGCGCCATGAGTCGCAGATCAATTGAGTAAGTAACAGAAGAAATCGCACAGTAACGATTACTTTTTATGAAACGAGGGTGAATTGTTCGTCGAGGAACTGGGAATAACGCTTGATAATATAAAAACCTGGCAAACTGGGTAGCAATTTAAGAACCGATTTTACCTCATAATAAATGCTGTTTGCATCCTCTCCACGAATAAAAAATTTCACAAGTTCTTCATTTGATCCTTCAGAAAATTCAACACCGTCATACATGCCCACACCTGAAGTTTCAATTACCTCTCGTATAATACTATCCAACTCAAAGATAGCAGTTCGCGCTTTTTTATTCTCAAATTTGCCGATCGGAAATTGTAAACAGATAATTACTGCCTGCTCATCCTGCCTGGTACCAACCGGTGAATTATCATGTAATTCATCCGTCAGATCCATAATAAAAATAACTCTATATATTATTCTATAGGGCTTTTCACATAATATGCAAGAGGCGAAATGGAGAGTTACCAAACAATCCTGTGATCAAAAATATTTTCATCGAAATTATTTGTTGCATAATTTTTATTTACCTTGTGTAAAAAATTTACTACCTCCTCATCTGATACTTGGTGAAAGTCATGATAATACTTGCCTATTGCTTCAAGTTTGTCCGCACCTTCGAGACAAATTATTCTGTCTACAGACATACTAATTGAATGGGCTGTTTCTTCCGAGCAAATAGGAACTACAAAAATAACTTTCTTTGGATGATGCTTCTTTAACGAAAGTAAGGCTGCATGTGCAGTAACTCCTGTTGCAAGTCCATCGTCAACGAGTATCACCGTTTTATTTGTCAAAAGAGGGAGAGGTTTGCCATTGCGGTATATTTGTTTACGTCTTTCGAGTTCAATTAATTCCTTGTCTTTAATAAACTTCACAATACTAACTGAAACCTGTAGCAAGTTTAATAAATCCGCATCCAGAAATGTAACTCCATCTTCTGCAACTGCGCCAATTCCCATTTCAGGATCCAGAGGTGCTCCGAGTTTACGAACAATAAGAACTTCCAAAGCCGATTGAAGAGCTTCAGCTATAGGAAATGCAACAGAAACACCACCTCGTGGTAATGCAATAACTACTGCTTCTTCTTTCTCATGTGGCAACAATTTCGATGCAAGCTTTTTCCCTGCTTCAAGTCGATCTTCAAACATCATATTTACCCTATGTATAGTCTAGAGGAGATATACATGAAAAAAAATAACAATATCGTAAGAAGAAGATAAGAAACCCATGCTATTATAGATATTGAAGCAGTAATTTTTAAATGTGAATCGTTGTAACCAAGGTTATATTTTGCTATCATTATCTTTTACCAAAACAGTATGCAGGCACAAATTTATAAAAATTCACTCATACAACGTATTTCCTGGGTAGATATTTGCCGGGGTATTGCAATTATTTTCGTTCTCTATGGCCATATCTTCAATAATGATAATCAACGTTATCTCATCTATGCATTTCATATGCCGCTATTCTTTTTTATCTCAGGGCTAGTCTTTAGACCAACCGGTAAAAAACCATTAAAATCAGTTCTTATCAAATATATCAAACAACTCATCATCCCCTATTATTTATTTGCGCTTCTTACATATATCTTTGCTCTCATCTCTCAAACAGCCGGCGATACAACTCCAAGTGGCATCGCATATCAACTCTATGGCATCCTCTATGGCAATGGCAATAATGGTATGTTGGGATACAATGTTGTTTTGTGGTTTCTTCCGTGTCTTTTCATTACAAAATTTTCTTTTGCAATCATAACGAGAAAAATAACTCAAACAAAAAATATCCTTCTTGTACTTCTCGCAACTGCAACAACTGGTTCATTGATTGCTTATTTTTTCCCATGGCTTAAATTGCCTCTGGGATTTGAATCAGCTTTAACTGCACTTTCCTTTTTTGGAGGAGGATATTTGGCAATGTACAATAAAGAAAAACTCTCCGCATTTATCAATCAAAAAAAATTACTCGTTGCAACCACAGCTCTTTTTACAGTACTAGTTGCAACAATAAATTATCATCTTTCAGGATCACAAATTGATCTTCGAATAAATCATCTTGGTAATATAGTTCTTTTCTATCTCGGTGCTTTTGGAGGCATCACTACCTGGATTGCAGTTAGCCAAATTATCACACGTAATGCATTTCTTGAATACATTGGAAGACATTCACTGATATTATTTGCATGGCATAATGTTCTTTTTGTCGATTTGAAAAATCTTATTAATATTCACCTTGATCAAAGTCCCATTAATACCATACGCTTCCTTATGCCAACAGTGTATGTCTGTATCGCAACAAGTATCATTCTCTTTGCCAGGATGCTCATTGTACGACTAAAAGGAGCCTACCATTTCACCACCTTCTTCATACAATAAATGATAATCACTATTGCTGAATTTCTGTAGGGCCTCCTTGATTACCAACTGGACGCATTCGGAACATGCCGTTGCCGATATTAACGGCCTGCGCTGTTATACTACCATCAGAACTTGGTGGAACCAAAAGCAGTTACTTGTTGACCTGATGTCAGATCAGACGTAGAACCTTTTGTTGATTTATTTATCATTGTTTGACTCGTAAGATCAACAATCTTGCTAGTAC
>JBEPUU010000100.1:0-5232 GCA_041691355.1 bacterium
CCTCACCAAAAATCCCAATTATACTCAATTAGTAACCCTCTTTTTTAATAATGATGATGGCGACATTTCAAATAAGAAACTTCGGGTCGCCCTTATGTATGCCATTCCAAGTACGTTTTCTGAGGGACAAACAGCATATTCTCCATATTCACCTCTCTCACAGTACTACAATAAAGATATTACACCAAGAAAACAGGATTTGGCGCGCGCCAAAATTCTTCTTCAACCTTCTTCAACATCAAGTCTCAGTGGGCAGGTAAAACCACCTTCAAAACTTACTATCAAAACCTTCCCAAGATATCGTATTGTTGCAGAACAGATAGCAAAAGCGTGGAAAAATTTAGGAATTACCACGACTATTGTCAATACGGATAGCGTACCATCTGACTATCAAATTTTTTTGGGAGATTTTAGCATACCTCAGGATCCTGATCTGTATACATTGTGGCATTCTGAAGGTCCTGATAATATAACGCATTATAAAAATTTAAGAATTGATGAACTTCTCGAGAATGGAAGAAAGACAGTTAACGAAAAGCAACGTATATCAATTTACGATGACTTTCAAAAATTTCTACTTGAAGATGCACCTGCAGTTTTTCTCTACTATCCTAATTCGTATACTGTAAGTAGGAAATAACTATTTTTCTGGATATAAAGCTAAAACCTTTTTTGAATACTCATATGATATATGTTAGTTTCTAATAGATGTTTTCCTCTGAAATGCTAATAATATGTTATCATAAATAAATGCCCATTCTTAAATTGCCCTCTCCGAACAATGAAGTTATTGCATGGAGAAAATATTTTGAAAACGATCTTGCCGATGATGCCACATTCGTATACATTGAGAATTTACGTGCAGAAGTAGAATCTCTTGCACAATGGAAGGAAACAAAAGCAAAAGCACATAAAGAATTAACTGATATCCCAACAACTATCTTAGATATTCTTATAAAACGCTTTGCTCCATTCATAAAGGAACTACCAACAGGACATGGCCCTGGTCATTTATCTCGGGACTTAATCAATTTATCAATAATTTTACAAGACCCATATATACAGCAACAATCTTTTGTAGAAATATTTGTGGCCATTCTTGCTGGAATCTTTCATGATATCGGTAATGCTGTTATTGCACGCTATGATGAACCTGACCGTTTTACCGGTCATGCCGAAGTTGGGGCGTACTTATTTGGTCAACTTGCAGGAGATATTATCCCACCTAATCTTCTTAAACTGATCCAATTTGCAATAAGTTCTCACACAAACTATTTGAAAGATTTACCAATTACGAAAGAGGAAGGTACTCCTCAAGAGAGAACAAGAATCCGCAGACAATATGACAATACGCTTGATAAAGACAAGAATGAGACGCATAAAATTGGTATATGGATGACACAAGCGTCTGATAGAACAGATGCGCTCGGTGTACCATTTATTATTAGACATATTTTGACAAAAGCTATGCCTACAAAAGATTATGCCAATGGAGAATTTCACGTACCTGCAGATACCGTAGAAGCCGATTTTATGCACCAGTTTATGCCATTGGTTAGAACAATGGAGTATAAAAAGCAACTAATTACCAAAAAAGATAAAACATCAATAATTCTTGAACATTTCTATACCTATTATGAAACTACCGTTGATGTATCGCCTTATTCTCAATATGATACACCATATTTTTCTACCCATGTAGCTACTGAGAATGCTTTTGATACTTCACGATTTATTATAGCAACAACTGCAAAAGCACAAACATACACTACGGCTACACGAGAGAAGCAATTTGAAAAATTTTATCAGCTATGTAATATTCTTGAACCTGCAATTAATACAGAAGCAACAATTAAGTCATTAAGACATAAATTTACATGGCTATCAGAATCCTATCAAAATCATTGGGCCTACGGATTTATGATACTCACTGACACCCTGTACCCACGCTGGTATCATGACACTTGTGATACATTACAAAATATGCCAGCTGTGAAAGATAAAAAACTGTCTGCAATTATTACTGACCTGCATAAAAAAGCACAAAATGTTATAAAAGCATTTTCTCCTATGCGGTTGAATAATAAGCAACAGTCGAACTGTTTTGAATTATTGATTAAAGCATAAGTATAGTTTATTGCTTTACTTCTTAGATTCTATAGTTAACAAGTCACTTTATAAGTCATATCGTTCGATTTTACGTTTAACTTTTGCCGCTTGAACAAAAGTATCAATTTTTTGCGTCAACTGACTTCTGGAGATACCTTCTAAACCGGAAAAGTCTCTCTTATAATCTGCTCTTTTCGAGGAATCAAGTAATTCGTCTAAATCCTCTCTTATTTCTGTTCTTAGCATTTCTTCAACGCTTTCTTCCGTCGCAGGTTTATAATGTCTTTCAATTTTGTTGAATGCATTAGTAAATTCTTGTCTTTCAGCCGGTAGTAAGCAATCCCATGCACCCGCTTCAGAGAAGTTTCTTAAAGTCTGTTCATAATCAAAACCCGTGTTTGTACCTAACCATTCAAGGTATGCCCACTGTGCTGAGGTTTCACCCCGAGATGTCGCAAAACTCTGTATATACATGGGAATAAAGTTTTCTCTCGTTACTCTTTCTCCACTAGTATATTTTCTCATCTGTAGTCCTGAACTATCCAGTTGAGTGGGTTGCCTAAACTGATCAATGGGTATATTATATTTTTCTCTTATTGTGCCTTCTGAACTAGAAAATCCTTCTGGTATGTCTGCTTCTCCCATAATTCACTATTATTATATTAATGTCATTCCTTTTCCGTTATTCACTATGTAAGTAGTCGAGAGTCCCCTGACTAAAGTTACCTACATAATCAACAGAATATTCTTTTTTAAGTTCTCCCAATTTAGACCGATCTCCAACATAGATCATTTTTACGCCTTTGCCTTTTCTTTCCAATTCATCGGACATTTCAAAATCCGATTTGCTATCACCAAAGGTTTCAAACTCAGCAGGATTAATATCACTATCTCGTAAGAATTGAAGAAAACGCTCAGCTCCTAACGCCTTTCCCACATAGGGACTTTCGACATCGGTAGCAATATTTGTCGGATCAATTCTATAATTCTCTCCTAATCCTCGTCTTTCCAAAAGTTGAGCCAAATCTTCGGCAAGCTCTCTCTGCCTTTGATGAAACGTATCAAGATCAAACCCATCGTGTATTTCGATTGACAACATTGTTTCTTTTGTTGCGTCAAAAAACATAGAGTCCTGATATTTCTGTTTCACCAATTCCTTTGCCTCTTCAATTACTTCCTCAGGAATTGCTATCGTTTTTGCTTTACCATGATGCATATTACCTTCTTTATCAAAGGTAATCCATGTACCAGCTTTTTCTCCAATAGCGACAAAATTTTGAAGGATTGATTTTTCTTTGATTCTCTCAAGAAGAGGAGTGATAAATCTTTCAGTTAACCATTCAGTAGATCGACCTGTATTCAATCCAGCAGGTTCACCTCTTTGTAGCCTCGTTATTACTTGATTAAATAGCTCTGACTCAGTTACTCTTTTCTCCTGAGGATCGGAAAGAACTCCATCAACATCAAACAGATAAGCTTTGTCCACATGTCTTCTTGTTTCAGGAGATAAACCTGATTCTACCATTGCATCCTCAAAACTTGCTAAACCTTGTTCTTCAGGCGCATAAGCAGGATCATACGCGTGAGTTCTTCGTGCAGGAGGTCTTTTACCCCAAAATCTTTCAGGGACTTGCATTAAAGCTTTTGGATGTTTATCGTAAAAAGCTTTGACCCTTTGATCAATATCACGATAGTTATTTCGTATACCTTCTTCAACTCGATTTTTCCATGCGTCTGCAGCATTTTTTCCTTGTTCTTGCAAAACAACAGAATATCCAGAGGCTACTAGTGCTGCGGCATGAGTTGGCGGAAGAGGACATTTTACTTCCGTTAATAGTGTAGCAATGCTATCAGCAGAACCATCTATATCAATAAATTTTTCTTCAAAATCAGCATCAGGCAAATTTTTATTTCTGTTAGAATCTCTCGATTTCATGCGTATTTGGTCTGCAGTTAACATTGAATCCGCTAACAACAAAAATTCATCATGTATTTTAATTTTATCGTGTGCGAGCCCAACAATTCTCACTTCACCCAGATCTTCCGACCCTAATCCCAATTCTTCGCCTGTTTCTTTTAAGATATTAGTTTTAATAGAAGTAGAGTCAACACGATCAGGAGTTCCAGGCATACGATCTTCTCCATTTAAGGATGCGTTCTGTAATCCTGCTACACTTGCTCCTGGAATATCATTATAGACAGCATTCCCACGAGATAATTTTGGTTCTGTAAGTCTTTGTTTTGAAACTGCTCGATGCTGGATAACTAATCTATTATCAGCAGTCCTTATTATCATTGCTGTTCCAACATTTGCGCTCAAATCAATTAACTCAGGCGAATTCCCCGCATTTGCAAGTTCGTTATAAACAGGATAAGAAACATATTTCGCATCAATAGAAAGATCATTCCCTGATACATTAATATTTCTTATTCCTATATGTTTTCCAGCATTTCTTACTCTATCTCTATGCATTTGGGACCATCCTTGCAAAAATGCAAGATCGTCAGCGGGTGCTCCACTCCACTGCGAACCTCTCCAGTCCTGTAAAGCTCGATGTAGAAGATCAACTTTATTAAATTTCGCTTCACCCTTCATAGCGTCACGTAATCGAGATGCATTAGGACCAAGTTCCCGTCTTACTACTCTCTTTTCTTTTTGTAACTCATCAATTTCTTGTTCACTTGAGCCTCTTTCTGTTGCTTGACGTATGGCTTCATCAAATTTTGCCAAGCGTTCGAAACGCTCAGGATCCAGGTGATTTGAGGCACTTCCTTCTGTTCGGCCAAGAACATTACGAGTTTTCACTTCGAAACCATGCGGTGATGGTGAAAAATGTGAGATAGTAAAAGCTCCGCCATTAAATTCAGGCTTAGGAGTTGCTAATGGTTCGCCCATTCCTGATATTTCGGACATACATGAAGTATATCATAATGCACGATTATGCCGTTTTGAGTGCGTTAGTGCTTCGTAATTTTCTGTGATAGGTAATTGCAAATCGATGTGCTTCGTCTCGAATTCGTTGAATTAAATGCAGTGAGGGAGAATTTTTGGGAAGTACTACTTCCGTAAAATTTTCTTCATTTGGGATCACAATTGTCTCTTCGCGTTTGGCGAGTCCAACG
>JBEPUU010000101.1:0-5214 GCA_041691355.1 bacterium
CTTTATCTTCTTCAAAAACGACTTTGGCTGTTATGGGAGCAACAACAGTTTGTAGTCCCTCACTAATTTCCTCCCATGAATATTCTTTCAATAATTCTTTTACGCTCCCCTTCTGATGCTTTTTATTCTTATCAACAAATGAGATCATAAAAAGTGCAGTGTCCGACACTTCATACCACACAGGAATTTGTATTCCCCAGACATTTTGCCGTGAGATATTCCAACCTCGAAGCCCCGCATACCATTTATTCAAAATATGAGTAAAATTCTTTGGAAAGATATTCACATATCCTTTTTCAACTGATTTAGTTGCATTCTGAATAAGTGGTTTTACTTTGACATACCACTGCTCTAAGGGAAGCGGCTCAAGAACTGTTTTACATTTGTAGCAAATACCAATTCGGGAGACATACTTCTCATCAATCTTTTCAATCAAACCTTTCTCTTGCATTTCCTCAACAATTGCTTTTCTTGCTTGTTTGACATACAGGCCTTCAAATTTCCCTGCATAGTGATTCAACTTTCCGTCAAACCCTATGACTTGGCGCATCTCTAACTTGTGTCTTTTTCCTGTTTCATAGTCGTTAAAATCATGAGCTGGAGTTATCTTCACAACTCCTGTTCCAAATTCAGGATCGACCATTTCATCAGCGATAACTTTGATTTTTGCTTTACCGAGAACAGTTTCTATTTCAATTTCTTTACCTACATACTGTATGTAGCGTTTATCTTTGGGATGAACTGCAACAGCTGTATCACCAAATTTAGTCTCAGGACGAGTTGTTGCAAGAACTAATGGGCCATACTTAATATAATAGAGTGGATTTACCTTTTCTTCATGAACGACTTCCAAATCAGAGAATGATGTGCCATCTCTTGTACAGTAATTTACCAACCGATAATCTCGATAGACAAGATCGTCTTTATACATTTTCTTAAATGTTTCAATCACCATGGAGACAATATCTGGATCAAGTGTAAATTTGGACCGTGACCAATCAAGAGAAAATCCAAGGCGTCGCAACTGTTTGTCAATTCCCCCACGATTTTCTTGGACATAATCCCAAATCATTTGATACAGCTCTGAACGGTTATAATCAAAACGGGATTTGCCTTCTTCTTGTAATTTCTTCTCAAACACAAACTGTGTTTCAGTACCTGCATGATCAGTTCCTGGTAGCCACAACGTTTTGTCCCCTTTCATTCGATGATAGCGGATAAGAATGTCTTCAACGACAAACATTGCATGTCCGAAATGAAGATCGCCATTTGCATTGGGAGGGGGAAGTATAATGGAGTAAGGTTCACCTTTTGGGTTAATTTCAGGCTTGAAATAGCCACGTTCTTCCCAGAGAGCGTAGATTTTTTTCTCAAAGTCTTCATGATTGTACACCTTGTCCATGAGGCTCATTATAGCATTCAGAGAAGTTTGGGGAAACTATTATTCTTTAAGAGGCGTTAATTTATATCCTCGTGTTCTGATTGTTTGGATTTCATAGGGGTTTTCTTGTTCGCGAAGCTTAACTCGGACACGCGCGATAAGTCTATCAATTGCCCAGTCAGATACACCAAATTCTTGTGATTCCGGCCAGACTACTTCAATGATTTTGTCGCGTTCACAGATTTCTCCCAGTTGCTCTTTTAATAACATAAAAAGTAAATTCTCTTTTTTTGTCAAATGTGCAGATTTTCTTTTTCGTTTTTCTTCGTGTTCAGTTTGCTGAACATACGCACCGAATAGCGGACTGAAAACATTTGCTTCTCCTTCTTTCTCTGTAATAATTCCAGTATCCCACAAATATCGTGCTTTTTCACTCGCTGATGAATCTACGGGTTGTTTGTTGAGGATATGTACAAGAACACGTTTCTCATCAAGCGTCAAACTCTCCCAAAGCTCTTCTGACTGGAGAATAATTCTTTCATCCTCAAGGAGAACATCCAGAATATCCTTCTCTGTTTTGAATGATTCTTTTTTCAATTCATCAAGATGAATGAGACCTAATTGCAGATATTGCATATACCCACCGACTGTGGAGAATAATGCTTTTTCTACTTCTGTTGGCAACAAGAGATTATATCTATGCTTGTACGCGTCATAGACAGTTTTGATATCTTCCTTATTTGCAGGTTTGAAATACATTGTTTGAGTAAACACAGAGAGGGAAGAACGTGCTTCAGGGAATGCGCTACCTAGACTTCGATCACTGGTAAAAACAAACGATGTGTTGCTATGTGATGCTTCACGTAACCCTTCAAAATTATCAAACAATGACGAATTGAATGTATCTTTCAATCGATCAAATCGTAGAAAGAAAAGTGTTGGATATACTCCACTCGCGACAAGCAGATTAAGAGCTTGGCGGATATTATCAATTACCAAAAAAAGATCTTGGAATTGAATACTTTTATCAAATAATTCACTAATCTTTTGCTTTACAGAAGATGGAACGGCGGATTGTTCTGTCGCATCGAGTATGCGTTTGAGGGTTAACGTCCAGAACGGATAAATCTCCTGCTCGACAAGATCATTAAGATCAACAGGAATAAATAAATGCTCGTCTTTCTTGCTAATATACGTGGGGATAATATCTTTGTGACGTAAGAAAAAACGGAGAAAATTACTAATCCCAACCCGTTTCATACCAACAATGTTGACACTTTGTCGTTGCCGGAGGTATTCTCCCAGTTTCTGAGCATCCTTTTGCTGAAAGGTTATTGGATACGAAGCCTCAAGTACCTGTGCTTGCATGCAGGTGTATTGTATATACTTTTGCTATTTTTGGCAAATTGACCTCTTTGTTTTAATGAGAATTGTTGTGATATACTGAATAAGAAATCCTGCCATGAAGTTTGTTGACGAAGTAACAATTACCAATAAAACAGTTCTTCTGCGTGTTGATTTTAATGTTACTCTTAATCCCAATCGCTCCATTGCAGATGATGTCCGAATCAAACAATCTCTCCCAACAATTGAATATCTTCTCAAACACCACAACAAACTTATCTTAATCGCCCATCTAGGTGAACCTGAAAAACGTAACCCGTCAGACTCGCTTTCTCCTGTTGCAAAGAGACTTCATGAATATTTCCCTCATAATAAAGTTATGTTGGTTCAAAACTTTCTAAAGAATTCTGAACAAATTGAAAAGCAAACTCCACATGAGATTCTACTTTTGGAAAATATTCGCTTCTATCCGGGTGAGCAGAAAAATGATCCTGAATTCGCACAACAACTTGCCAAACTCGGAGATATCTATGTTAATGATGCATTCGGAGTTTCTCATCGTAAATCTGCATCTGTTGTAGGACTTCCTGAACTTCTTCCTTCATATGGAGGATTATTGTTGAAAAAAGAGATAACGGTGCTGGACAGCATTATGAAGCATCCCAAAAAACCGTTTGTTGCAATTATCGGTGGCAAAAAGATTGGAACAAAAATCAAATTTATCAGTAAATTGACATCAGTTGCAGACTTTGTACTAGTTGGCGGCGGACTTGCAAATACATTTCTCGCTGCCGAAAATAATGGTGTTGGAAAAAGTCTTATCTCACATGATGATATTGCACTTGCCAAACAACTTCTCGCACATGCAAAGCGCGAGGATACAAGGCTTCTGTTGCCTCTGGATGTTGTTGTAGGAAAATCGCTTGATGATACAACAAGTAACGTCAGAAAAATAAATGCAATTGGAAAAAATGAAGAAGCCCTAGATATTGGACCGGAAACACTAGCGGCGTTCGGTGAGGTGATTGAAGAAGCACAAACGATTGTTTGGAATGGCCCCGTTGGATATATGGAAAATCAAGAATTTAGCCGCGGAACCGATTTTATTTACTATGCAATTACAGATAACGATACTGCAATCTCTGTTGTTGGCGGAGGAGACACGCTTGCTGCAATTTCCAAAAAAGAATATCTTAATAAAATTACACATATTTCAACTGGCGGTGGTGCTATGTTGGAGTTTATTGAAAATGGCACACTGCCTGGAATTGAAGCGCTCAAAAAAGCACAACACTAATTTACTTTTTTGAAAATGTCGAGATAAGGTATCTGTCAGTTGAAAGTTGTCCCCCATAAATTACTTTGCCACCCACATTGGTTAAATCTTTATCGCTCGAAAGTACTGTAAAGTCATTTGGATAAGACAGTGATAATTGATACGGATCATCCCCTGCGCCGGGCTGTTTAAAGAGCCGTAGATTATAACTAAATGCGGCCTCACTTGTATCAAGATTACCAGGCAGTGAGTAGGTAATACTTATTGTTTTGGTGGCACCTTGTGGGTCAATAAAGAAAAACCCGACAGTACTTTCATCTTTCTCTTGTGTTTGTTCAACTTCAAGGCCAGGAGGTGGAGTAAAATCCGTGGAAGTAAACACAGCAGGATCGGTTATCGCGGGAACTGTCTGAACTTCTTTATTATCAACAGATACCGAGACAAGATTTGCACTTGCAGGAATAAGAAATCTAACATAATCTCGATAATCTCCCCCGAATGGACTTGTCCTTGTACTTGTATTTACATATGTCACTGTGGAAGTCGTACGCATCGCTCCAGTATCATCAATTGCAGTTGACTGACTCATTGATCGTTTTACGTAATAATTCGCCTTATTCGTCCCTACATTGGCATCGACGACCCCGAAAAAGTCATAGATAGTATTTTTTTGATACGTCCTTCCATCCCATAATGACGAAGATAAGTCATTCACAGTATAAGCATTTTGAATATCAGTATTTGAAAATGCTATCAATAGATCTTTTTGCCGCAGAGACAAAAGAATCATTTGTGAGAATTTCTCATACGGAATTTGTTTTTCAGCAGATAGTTTTGCCAAAAGAGCATCTGTGAGACTTTTAAGAAAATTCTTTTTTTGTCTTGAGCCGGGAAAGAAATTTTTCTCTACATTTGTCTCTGTAAGCAAATAAAAATTATCTGGAGTTACGGTAACATTATAGTCAGGAAGATTCACTGATCCGACAACAGAAATAAGATTTTTAAGAAACGTTGTATCAATTGCGAAGACTCCATCTACTTTTTGATGAGTTTCCAATTGAAGAAATTGCGCAGCTTGTGCCGCATCTTTTGTAAAGTCTGGATCAAAATTACTGTCACGCAAAAACCAATGAGAGACCCCAAGATACCTCTGTAGCCCATATGGTGGCTGAACTTGCTGTGTTAATTGGCCATCAGCATCATAGACATCATT
>JBEPUU010000102.1:0-5128 GCA_041691355.1 bacterium
ACATATACCTTATAGTTTGAAAATTTACTTGAGATGTGGTAAACTCAGGCATAAATTATGGCAGGCCGCACAACAGAACAAATTGAAGGAATTTCCGCAATATCTCAGAGGAATGCAGTTCGTAATGGTATCTTAGGAATAGTTTACGGACCAGACTTCACACCAGGAAGAAATATGCCCTCATATAGACAATTAGCAAAAAGACTTAGGACGGACGCAAGTTTAAGTACAATCCATCTGGCCGTTGGTGATCTTGAAGAAGCAGGCGTATTAGGAAAACGTAGAGATGGAACCGTATATACAAAAAGGAAATTACCTCCACTTGAGAAATTGACACAGACCGATCCTCAACTGATACTTGCACAAAAGGATCAACGACCAATTGTAGAAATCCCCTTATTAAATAAAGGTTGGGAACTACAAATTCTTACAAAAGGAGGGATTGATGAATCTGTAAACACTAGTTCTGGGGCTCCTGATGCGAAAACTGCTCAGTTACTTGGCGTTTTAAGGCGAGAGAAAGTTGTCATCTCACAAATTCTTTATAGTGCATATGGTCTACCATTCTTATCAGAAACTGCTACTACTCCAGCTCGCATTTATGAAGAGTATGGACTGGATTTAGGTGACAAAGTAACAGCAATACATTCTGAAATATCACCAGCATCACCGACACCGGCTATATCAAAAGTATTGAGAGTGGGCAGACATGTGCCTTTACTTTCTAGTAGAAACACACTCTACATGGGTAAGCCAGAGGTACCAAGTCAGTTACGTGAAGTCTTAATTACAGATCGTGCGAAGGTAGTGCATCGTCAATCCTAACTTCTTCAAAAAATATCTCTTAACCATAAAAAGTAGTTGACCTATCAAGATAAATTTGTTAAACTTTAAATCCAGAGCGCAACTCTGGTTTTTTTTTATGACAACAGGCTTAGTAAAAAAAATTAACGGTAACTACAAAGATAAAGATATTCTTTCACTTGATCAATTCTCCTCAGAAGACCTCACAATCCTCTTTAAACACACCAAAAAAATGAAAAAAATCGCAGTAAACTCTGAATATTCAAAAATTCTCGCAGGAACTATCACAACACTTCTTTTTTATGAACCATCGAGTCGAACATACGGCTCATTTGCAGCAGCGATCAAGCAATTAGGTGGACAAACAATTGACATTCTCAATCCTCAACAATTCTCATCTGTGTCTAAAGGTGAGACATTTGAAGATACCATTCAAGTCTTTGAGGCCTATAGTGATGTAATTGTTCTTCGAGACAAAACAATAGGTCAAGCCAAGCGAGCTGCCGATGCAGCTGATTCTACGCCCATTATCAATGCAGGAGACGGAATAGGTGAGCATCCAACACAAGCACTTTTGGATATGTTTACTATTTTTGAAAACGCCAAACGGCTGGACAAATTAACAGGAGTCCTGGCAGGAGACTTATTAAATGGTCGAACAGTCCATTCACTTATCCGAGGCCTTTCTCTGTATTCAGGCACAACCCTGTATCTGCTCTCACCGAAAGAATTAAAACTTTCCAAAACCGACTTTGATGAATTTAACAAAAGAAATTTAAAACTCGTTGAGATATTTAATGAAAAAGATATGCCTAAAAATGCTGATTTTTGGTATTGGACGCGCGTACAAAAAGAGCGCTTTTCATCAGTTGAAGCGTATGAAAAAGTAAAAAATAAATTTATTGTGACAGAGAAATTGGTAAAGGAATTCGCCGGAAAAAATACAATTCTTATGCATCCACTGCCACGAGTAGGGGAGATAGCAGAAGAAGTCGACGTGGATCCGAGAGCCGCGTATCTCAGATCACAAATTCGAAATGGAATGTATATCAGAATGGCGCTGATTGCATTGGTACTGGGGAAACTTTAAATAAATCCACAAAACCGTCATCCTCGACTTGATCGGGGATCTAATAAATAGATTCCCGCTCTTGCGGGAATGACAAAGATTTTATGCAAGGAAAACTTATTCTAGCAGACGGGACGATATACGAAGGCACAAGCTTCGGTTCGACGGTTTCACATTCTGGAGAAGTAGTCTTTGCAACAGGCATGACAGGATACCCTCAAGCGTTCACCGATCCATCATTTGCCGGCCAAATTCTCACAATGACATATCCGATAATCGGAAATTACGGAATTCCTAAAGAAGAATTGTGGGAATCAGATAAACTTCAAATCAATGGCTTGATTGTTTCACAATACATCGACACTCCATCTCATTTTCAAAGCAAGATGACTCTTGCTGCATGGCTTAAAAAATCAAAAGTACCGGGTCTTGAGATAAAGGATACACGCGCCCTAACTCAACATCTTAGATCCAAAGGAGTTATGCTTGGAAAGATCATTATTACTCGTGATATACCTCAATATGATCCAAATGAAATTAATCTCGTTGCTCAAGTCTCAACAAAGAGAGTAACTACAAACGGAATAGGAGAAAAAACAGTCGTAATCATTGATTGCGGTATGAAACGCAACATCGAGCGGTGTTTTATAAAAAGGGGAATTAAGACCATAACTGTGCCCTGGGATTATGATCCATTTGTAAATAAACTAAACTTTGAGGCACTATTCATTTCAAACGGTCCCGGCGATCCTAAAATGGCCGATAAAACGATAGCGACAATCAAAAAGGCAATGGCTAATAGAATTCCAATTCTTGGAATTTGCCTAGGAAATCAACTACTCGCACTTGCAGCTGGAGGAGATACATACAAACTAAAATTCGGCCATCGTAGCCAAAATCAGCCTTGTATTCTTTATAATACAGAGCGTTGTTATATCACAACGCAAAATCATGGATTTGCGATAAAAGATGTGCCACCAGGATTTGAGCCGTGGTTTGTGAATGCCAATGACAACACCATTGAAGGAATTAAACATAAGAAATATCCTTTTATGTCAGTACAATTTCATCCTGAAGCAACGCCGGGCCCAATGGATACAGAATGGATCTTTGATTATTTTCTTGAAAGAATTACCTAATAATGACTAAACCTAAAAAAGTACTTATTCTAGGAAGCGGTGCACTGAAGATTGGTGAAGCTGGTGAATTTGATTATTCCGGATCTCAAGCGATTAAAGCACTCAAAGAAGAGGGGATTAAGACAGTTCTTATCAACCCCAACATCGCAACGATTCAAACCTCAAAGGAACTTGCTGACGAGGTTTATTTTTTGCCTGTCACGCCTCATTTTGTTGAGAAGGTCATTGCCAAAGAAAAGCCTGACAGCATTCTGTTATCGTTTGGTGGACAAACTGCGCTTAATTGTGGATTGGAATTAAATAAAACAGGAGTCTTGAAAAAACATAACGTCACTATTCTCGGAACGCCTATTTCGGCAATTCAACTCACAGAAGACCGAGATGAATTCGCAGAACATCTTCACAAAATTGGAATTCCTACTCCTGAATCAAAAGCCACAATCAATCTCAAAGATGCTCAAAAAATAGCATTTAAACTTGGATTCCCAGTCATGATCCGCGCAGGGTATGCACTCGGCGGACATGGAAGCGGAATTGCAACAAATTCCAAACAACTCAAAAGCATTGTCACAAGAGCACTTGCCTTTGCGCCGCAAGTTCTTATTGAAAAATATCTCCATCATTTCAAAGAAATCGAATACGAAGTAGTAAGGGACAAATATGACAACTGCATTACTGTATGTAATATGGAAAATATGGATCCACTTGGAATTCATACAGGCGAATCAATAGTTGTTGCGCCAAGTCAAACGCTCACGAATGACGAATATCACGGTTTGAGGAAAGCATCAATCGATATTGTCAGAAGTCTCGGGATAGTAGGGGAGTGCAATGTGCAGTTTGCCCTTAACCCAAATCCAAAAACAAAAACTCTTGACTACTACGTTATTGAAGTAAATGCGAGGCTTTCGCGAAGCTCAGCACTCGCTAGTAAAGCAACGGGCTATCCGCTTGCATATATCGCAGCTAAATTGGCACTTGGCTATAATGTTTCAAAGCTGCAAAACAAGGTAACAGGTGTAACACAAGCATGTTTTGAGCCAGCACTTGATTATATTGTTGTCAAAATTCCACGCTGGGATTTGGATAAATTCAAAGGCGCAGATCAGAGACTTGGTAGTAGCATGAAATCTGTTGGTGAAGTCATGGGAATTGGAAGAACATTTGAAGAGGCATATCAGAAAGCGATTAGGATGCTGGATCTTGAATATGAAGGCGCCACATCGGAGAGATTATTTATTGAAGAGAAACCAATGCTTGAAGAGATAAAAACGCCCACGCCAAAACGAAGTTTTGCATTAGCAAAGGCCATAAAAAATGATATTCCACTCAAAAAAATTCATAAGCTGAGTGGTATTGATATGTGGTTCTTAAGTAGAATCAAAAATATTGTGGATCACGAAAAAGAATTGGAAAAAGCAAAAAAAGTAACAAAAGATTCGTTGCTGGAATTAAAACAAATTGGGTTCTCCGATAAGAGAATAGGGGAGTTGGTACACCAAAATGGGCTGGATATTCGCGCGCTTCGAAAAAAATGGAACATTGTTCCTTCCATCCTACAAATCGATACGTTGGCTACAGAATTTCCGGCACAAACAAATTACCTTTACACAACGTATAATGCCAAGCACAATGACGTTACCCCCTCAGGCAAACAATCAATTGTCGTTCTCGGATCGGGACCATATCATATCGGCTCCTCGGTTGAATTCGATTGGTGTTCGGTGAATACAGTTACCAACCTTAATAAGTATGACAAAAAATCAATCATCATTAATTGCAATCCTGAAACAGTCTCCACAGATTATGATATTTCCGACAGGCTTTATTTTGAAGAATTATCATTTGAAAGAATTGCTGACATTTATGAATTTGAAAATCCGATGGGGATTATCGTCTCAGTTGGGGGACAAACACCCAATAATCGTGCTCAATCCCTTCACAAATATGGTGCGAAAATTCTAGGAACACATCCTACTGATATTGATAGGGCCGAGGACAGGAATAAATTTTCAACCCTTCTTGATAGACTGAAAATTCAACAGCCTGCATGGCAAGCATTTAGTACGCTCAAGTCCTTAGAAACATTTGTTGAAAGGATAGGTTTCCAAGTTGT
>JBEPUU010000103.1:0-5114 GCA_041691355.1 bacterium
AAGGAATTAAAATCCGCTGCAAAATCTGCAGATATGATTCTTCTTGCAACCGACCCTGATCGAGAAGGGGAGGCAATTTCTGCAAATATTCAGGAAATCCTTACCGATAAAAAGATAACGAAGGACAAATTTAAACGAATTGTTTTTCATGAAATTACTGAAGTAGCAATTAAAAAAGCTTTGGAAAGTCCACGCGAAGTTGATGAAAATTTAGTAGGCGCACAGACTGCGCGAAGAGTTTTGGATAGATTAGTTGGATATCAAATTTCACCGATACTTTGGAAAAAAGTCCGCCGTGGACTTTCTGCAGGTCGAGTACAAAGTGTGGCACTGAGACTTCTGGTAGAACGCGAGCGGGAAATTGAAAAGTTTGGGAAAGAGCCATATTTTACGATACATACAGTTTTGTCCAACCAAGAATCCACAACTAAAAATCAAGGAACAGAATTTTCACTCTTTGAAATAAATAGTGAAAAGATAGAAAGTAAACAAACATTGAAATTATATGATGGAGATTATTCATTTGGGAAGACAACAATTGATACTAAAGAAAAAGCAGATAAGATAGTAACTGAACTTCGTGGTCATCAGTTTTTAATTAGTGATGTAGCGACTCGCCAGTCAAAAAGAAGTCCATATCCACCCTTCACAACATCAACTCTTCAACAACAAGCAGCTCAGCGTTTTGGGCTTCCCGGAAAAAGGACGATGAGTCTTGCACAGAAATTATATGAAGAAGGATATATCACATATCATCGTACCGATTCGGTGATTATGTCACAAGTTGCTATCGATCAAATCCGCGAATATGTCCAAAAACAATTCGGTAATGAATATACTCCACAAAAGCAGCGTTCTTATTTCACCAAACAAAAAAATGCACAAGAAGCACACGAGGCAATTCGCCCAACCAAAATTTCAACTTCAACAGATCGAGTCAAAGCAGATTTGGGTGATACATATGCTAAATTATATGATTTAATTTGGCGACGAGCTGTTGCTTCCCAAATGAGTGATGCCATGATTGAGTCAACCTCAGTTATTGTTGATTCAAAAGGAAACACACCTTCTGTCTATCGCTTGAAGGCATCAGGATCAGTACTTTTATTTGATGGATTCTTAAAATTAACTCCACAAGCACTTGATGACACACGTCTTCCGAAATTCGCTACAGGAGAATCATTATCTCTTGTTGATGCTAGGGCAGACGCACATGAGACAACACCCCCACCGAGATATAATGATGCGTCTCTGATCAAAACCCTTGAAGAAAAAGAAATCGGTAGACCATCAACCTATGCATCCATTATCTCAACGATTACGGACCGAGGATATGTCGAGCGAGTTGAAAGGAAGTTTATGCCAACATCTGTAGGTATTGCAGTGAATGATTTTCTTGTTAAGAATTTTTCAACAATTGATGATATTCCATTTACTGCTGCGATGGAAGAAGAATTGGATGGAATCGCAAGTGGCAAGAAAAATTGGAAAGCTATGATGCGAGATTTTTATACACCGTTTGAAAAGACAATGGGAGAAGTCGAAAATGCAGAACGCGTCAAAATCCCCGTTGAAGAAACAGATGAAGTGTGTCCTGAATGTCAGAAAGGCAACCTCGTTGTGCGGACAGGAAAATTCGGAAAATTCTTTTCATGTAGTACGTTTCCCGATTGTCATTTTACCAAACCATTTGTTGAAGAAACCAATGTCCTTTGCCCCAAAGATGATGGTAAAGTGATAATTAAAAAGACTCGTAAAGGTCGTAAATTCTATGGCTGTTCAAATTATCCAAATTGTGATTTTGCCGCATGGAAACTTGAAGATATCAAAACAGGGGGCGCATCACAAGTAAAAAAGACTCGACCTGTGGCTAAAGCAGCCTCTCAGTAAAAGAATCATTCTTCTACAAGTTCAAGTGGAATGTTTTTATAACTATTGCTACTTTATGACAATTTGAGCACCTCGATGAATTTGGTAACCTCTACCTCTTTTGCCGGTTTCAGCTCCAGATCCGTGTTTAAATTTATTGATAACGGGTGACTTACCGTCTGGATTAAGTTTATCTGCAATTACTTTTACTGTGTTTCCGATAACAAGAGTTTCCATACCTGTTTTCGATGCTAAATCAGTTGTATATATTCCCGGTTCTCCAGATGTTGCTATTGCATGGAATAATACAAATTCGTTATCTGTAAGTAATTGGTCTACGCCTGCGGAAGGAATGCTTACAGTTGCAAATTGTCCTCCTTTTTGTTCAGAATTGCCCAGGTTAACAATAACTATCCTAGGTTGTTCAGTTTCTCCATTGGTCGAATCGTGGGGTTTTAGTGGTGTAAAAGCTTTGGTTTCTGAATTTTTTTGTGAAGATGAAGTTCCTCCGGCTACTTGGTCGTTCTGTTCATATACTCGCATCTGCATTAGTAATGTCTCTTTAGTTCCAATACCTGGGTTCAGAAATGGATCAGTTAGATAATTTACATTTTCTGCGCTCATATTATTGTCAAAGTATATCAAAAGCATACAAAATGCACAAGCAATTTAGCAATTCAAGTATTGTATAATACATACTATGAAATTAGATGCCAAAAAATTGCGGCTTAGTGAGTATGATCCTGAAGAATTTAAAAAGATCATACGAAATCCGCTGTATATAATAGTAGATAATGTTCTTGACACATATAATATTGGCTCGATTTTCCGGCTTGCTGACGCAGTAGCAGTTGAAAAAGTGTATTTGTGTGCTGGTACGGAGACACCACCGCATCATCGCATCAAAAAAGCATCAATTAACACGACAGAATGGGTACCGTGGGAATACAAAAAGACTGCACTTGAAGCAATTAAAGATCTGCGTGAGAAAGTTAAGGATATTCAAATTGTTTCAATAGAACAAAACGAACGAAGTGTTCCGTATGACAAGATTGAGTACACTTTTCCAGTTGCACTTGTCATCGGACATGAGACGGATGGTGTTTCACAAGAAGCAATGGATGCATCCGATTACATCGCCGAAATGCCAATGTGGGGGATTAATATTTCTCTTAATGTAATGGTATCGTTGGGAATAATGCTATATGAGGTAATGAAGCATACAAAAAATTAATAAAATCTTTTATACTGGTTTGATGGAGTTACGAGAAAAATATTTCACTTATAACGGGATTAATCTCTATTACTTTACGCTAGGATCGGGCAAGCCACTGTTATTTTTGCCCGGAGGATTGCGTGTTACGACATATCTTGCAAACATTCATTATTTGGCGAAGTGGTATAAAGTTATTGCTCTTGATCTTCCTGGATTTGGTAAATCTTCTACACCCAAAACAATATGGGGTCTTGAAGAGTATGCAGATTTACTCGCCCTATTTCTTGAGAAACAAAAACTTTCGAATATTTCAGCTCTTGGGCGTTCTTTTGGCGGCGGTGTTGGATTATATCTGGCAATGAAGAAGAGATGTTTGAGTAAGATGGTAGTATTTGATCCGATGGGTGTTGCGTCAAATCGTTCCCAGTTTGGCTTTTATTTTAACTTACTATTCACAAAAAGTTTTAATGATTACAAGGCAATGAAGACCAATAGAAAACGTGCATTTATTTTTAATAATGCGTTAAGTACAGTGTACGAAAATTTTTCTAATGTGCCAAAAATGTATCAAATAGCCAATCATTGTCTTTATAAAAATATAAAGCCCGAAGAGCTGGCAAAGATTACCATTCCAGTCAAATTAGTATGGGGGAAGAATGATGAATTATTTCCAGTTGCAAATGGGGACTATTTGCATCAATATATTAAAAAAAGTGAGCTTGATATTGTTAATGGCAATCATGATTGGTTGACACTTAATTCCGAATTAGCAGGCGACAAAGTAAGAAAATTTCTTGATTAAAGATGGTATACTAAGTGCAATAGTTAAATAGTCATGGACAAGCAAAAAGCTCTCGACAATATTGCCAAAGAAATTGAAGATTGTGAAATTTGCAAAATAGGTAAAAATGGCAAGGCTGTTCCTGGTGAAGGCAATCCTGCTGCAGATATCGCTTTTATTGGTGAAGCCCCTGGAAAACAAGAAGCTGTATCAGGTAAACCATTTATCGGAAGGTCAGGAAAACTGCTACGTGGACTGATCCGAGAAATTGGTCTCAAAGAAGAGGATGTCTATATTACAAGTCCTGTGAAATATCTACCCGATCGAGGAACTCCAACGTCTGAGGATATAGCACACGGACGAATTCACCTGATGAAACAGTTTGCGGTAATTCAGCCTAAAGTAGTTGTATTATTGGGTCGAGTTGCAGCAGAAGGAGTTTTACAAAAAAAAGTTGCAGTCTCAAAAGAACATGGAGAAGTTATTGAAGAAAAAAATGATATCAAATATTTTCTCACGTACCATCCAGCGGCCGCCCTCCGTTTTCCAAATAAATTCAAACAGTTCTTGCAGGAAGATTTTAAAAAAGTAAAAGCAGAAATTAACAATTTATCTTAGGTTTTATTTGAGATATAATTAATAATTATGGGAGAACAGTTACCAAAATCAAAGGTCGTGAAGCAGAGACAAGGAGAAGCTCCTTTAACAGGCTCGTCTGTTCAGGGTTCTAGTGAAATAGGAGAAGATGCTGCTACCGGAGTACGTGCTGCAACAGTTTTTTATAAAAAGGTTACAGTGAGAGCTGGCGTAAAAAAACTTTTACAAAAGCTAGCGGAAGGATAATTATATGAGTGAAGAAGCAGATATGCCGGGTCTCAGTGCTAAATATCACGAGTTAAGAGGTACTAGAGACGAAAGGCCAACCTTACTTGATGCGGGTCCTGAGAGGGCTGTACGTAGATTGACATCTGCAGTATTCGCTATTAATGATGCAGTAATAAGAGATTTTGGAGGTAGAAAAGGAGAAGAACGTATACGTGGAGGCACAGAATCTGCTATTGGTGCCGCGTTTCAAGTTTTCGGTGGCGAAGAATTGCACCTCGATCCATTTAAAAAAGCCGCTGTAATATTTAGAGGAATTACTGGTGGGCATACACTTGTCGATGGAAATAAAAGAACAGGATTTTTGACAAGCGCTTTATTTTTGGACGAGGCAGGTTTTCCTATGCCTGAGGTACTACCTGAGGG
>JBEPUU010000104.1:0-5070 GCA_041691355.1 bacterium
AGAATCACTCGGCGCAACAGCAGCAAACACATCATTTGGTACAGAGGTTGTTGTTGCGCTTGCTGTAGCCGCTACTGCAACAGGTGGTCCATCCGGCAAATCAATTGTCGCTGAAGAAAAAGCTGGAGAGCACCATTTCCCTCGATTATCATTTGCCAACTCAACCTCCCCACCTGTGACATTGGTTACCTGGGTATTCGTCAATGTTCCTGCGTTAAAATCTGTAGTCGTAGTATCTGTGTGAGTCAAATTTGTTGTGCGAGTGAGATAATCCGTGGCACTGAGAGTTGTTGATTGAGGCTTGGCCCATGAGACAGTAATAACAACTTTTTTGGTCGAAGGATCAACTGTACCACCTGATGAAACAATATTCCCACTGCTATCCCGATTTACATCACCTATCACCACTTGCTGAGTAAAACCATTAACTGTCGCAGAACCTGTTGCTAGAGTCCATGTATTACCCACAATAGTAGGATGATACGTCCCATCAATCGCAAATGTTGTCCAGCTATTATCTCTGACTTCTTTCACAGCATTTGCTGTTTCTTTAAATAATTCAGTTGCCTGAATACTTTGTTGCTGTTGAGGTTTTCCCTGACGAGATGTCACAAGCCCCGTCAAAAGCGCCGGCAAAATAATCGCAGCAATTCCAATTGCCATGACAAGCTCCACCAACATTTGTCCTTTTTGTATACTAAACTTAAATTTTTTCATTAATTAACTGCTGATATAACTCCGTATCGATTAAATGTTATTACTTTTTGACTACCATCAACCGTATCTCTCATAGTCACAGTATTTTGTCCGATGGTAAATCCTGAAACTTCCCCACTTCCTTGAGTGTAAATGATTTGAGAACTTGGAAGTGTTGTTGTAAATGTAATAGTTGATGGAAGATTTACCGTAAAGTTGGCTGTTCCATACGTATTTCTAAAAAGGGTGTAGCTATTTGATTCAAAATGTACTCCGTAATTAGCAAAGGTTCCTGTTCCTTCGGTATCGCCAACCATTGCTTTGATTTGTTGTTCTTTAGAATCTGCCATAAAACTTTCAAGAGTTGATGACAATTGAGAAGTATGTTGAAATTTAAATAAATTAACAGTAGCAATACCGACGAGGATAGCAAAAATCGAACCAACCAGCGCAACTTCTATAACAGTAAACCCCTTCATATTTCTAATGTGTTGCTCCTACTTGACCAATAAGTTGATAGATAGGAGCAATGATAGACATCATCATACCGCCGACTAAAATTCCAACTCCTACGAGCATAATTGGCTCAATAAGAGCAGTGAGTGTTTTAAGAGTGTTTGAAACCTGATAATCAAGATATTCAGAGACATCAAGCATCGATTTATCAAGCGATCCACTTCGCTCCCCTGCTTCAATAATTTTAATCATAATTGGTGGGATAACTTTCTTACTGTCTTTAAATCCTTCTGATAATTTTTTCCCACTGTAGACATAATTTTTGGCGTGCTTGATAGCATTTGAGATGTTTTTTTTAATCACCACATCTTGTGTCAATTCAAGTGCAACGGTAATTGGAAGTCCTGCATTTAATAGTAGATATAAACTTCTGGTAAATCTCGTTAAATCTATCTGTTGAGTAAGTAATGAAACTAAAGGAAGAGAAGTCATGGCTCGCACAAATATCATTTTGTACTGTTTGAACAAATATATAAAAGCGGCAATAAGAACTATTGCGACACCGGCAATTGGCAACGTATATGTGACAAGTGCATTTGAAAGAAAAATCATGATTTTTGTTGGTAGCGGAAGTGTTACATTAAGTTGGGAAAAAACAGTCGAGATCTTTGGAATAACGACAACCAAGATTACCAACATAACGAGTACAAAAACTACGAGAATAAAAGCGGGATAGATGAGTGCTGATCGTATCTTATCGTCAAATTCGATTTGTTTTCGGATATTTATTTTAAGATCTTCAAGTGCTGTATCAAGGGTTCCAGATTCTTCTGAGGATTTGATGATACTCACTGTCACTTTATCAAAAATTTTGGGAAATTTTGCAAATGTAATATACATGTGTTGTCCCTGACCGAGATCTTGACGCATGGTTTGAAGTAATTTTTTCTGACTACCTTTTGAATCCTCAAGCAGTGAATCAACAACCTCAAGAATCGGTATTCCTGCGTTAAGCATTGTATAGAGATTGCTAATAAGCGCTATTTTATCTCCACTTGATAACGTGTTATTAAAAACAATTGCTTTTCCTTTTGATATAGCTGCTTTCATGGTTTAGAAATTACAAACTTATCTCTTAATCATCAACACACACCTTGTTAGAGCGATTCAATTTTTGTGACCCGCAGGACTTCCTCAATCGTTGTCACTCCTTTTATGACTTTACTCAAACCATCATCTAGCATTGTATCCATTCCGTCAGCTATTGCCTGCTGCACAATCACGTCTGAATCGTTTTTCGCAGAAATTAATTTCTTGATGTTGTTCGACACTTCCAACACTTCAAAAATTCCAAGTCTTCCTGAATACCCGGTGAAATGACAAACTTCGCATCCTTTTCCGACATACACCCGCGTATCTTTCTTAATTCCAAAGTGTTTTTTTATGGTTTCCGCGGGAAGATTTTGCATAAGCTGATCAACAGTTATATCAAGCGAAGATTTGCACATCTCACAGATTTTCCGAACAAGACGCTGGGCGATAATAACGCTCACAGTTGATGCGACCAAAAATGGTTCGACATTCATATCAGTCAAACGAGGCAGTGCACCTGCAGCATCATTGGTATGCAAAGTTGAAAGCACCAAATGGCCCGTCAATGCAGCGTTTACAGCAATTCCAGCGGTTTCTGAATCTCTAATTTCTCCTACCAAAATGACATTTGGATCTTGTCTCAAAATTGATCGTAATCCGCTCGCAAACGTTAGATCTGTCTTCGCATTTGTCTGAATTTGATTAATTCCCTTCAATCGATACTCAACAGGATCCTCAATTGTTGTAATATTTTTTTCTCGTGTATTAATAATTTTAAGAACAGAATAGATAGACGTTGACTTACCCGAACCCGTCGGACCTGTTGATAGAATCATTCCAAAGGACTTTTTAAAGGCATTCGTAACTTTCTGTAAATCACTTTCTCTCATTCCTAGATCAGTAAGAGAGAATTGCCTAAAATGTGAGGCAAGTAATCGCAAAACTATCTTTTCACCATAGAGCACAGGAAGGATTGAGACACGGATATCCAAATCCTCTTCATCAAGTTGAATTCTCATTTTGCCGTCTTGTGGGGACATATGTTCATCAGTTCGTAGACTTGAAAGCACTTTTATTCTTGTAGCGATTTGCTCATGAAGTTTTATCGGAAGAAATAGCACATCATGCAGGATTCCATCAACACGGAAACGAACAAGCATATCTTTTTCTTCAGGCTCAATATGGATATCGGACGCACGATCCTGATACCCATATTGAATAATCAGTTGAACAATTTTCGCGATTGGAGCTTCAATTGACGAAGATTTACCTGTACTCCTCACCTGCTCAGAGACAAGTGAATCAAATGTCTTTTGCAAATCTCGCTTATAAAGGAATAATTTATTGTAGATATCACGCTCTGTTGCAAGATAGGTATATACTTTTTGACCGGTCTTTCGTGCAACCATTTCAGGAATCAACACATTTGAAGGATCCGTCATAGCAATTTTTATGCCATTCTTATCACGAGCAAAAGGCATCGCTTTATATTTTCTAGCAAGACGTTCCGGGATAATTCGGAAGGCTTCTTCAGGAACGGGAATTTTGGAAAGAACTACAAAAGGAATTTTCTTCGCATCAGCAATAAGAACTCCCAGATTTTCGTCCGTTATGACATCTTTTTCGATCAGAGCATCTCTGAATGGAAGATCTGAATTTTTGGAATATTCAACAATTTCATCAATTTTCTTTTGAGTAAGAACCTTGACAGTAAGCAAAAGCTTTTTTAATTCATCATCTGTTATCAACATAGGCAGGCTTATTTTTAATTTTTAAATTAAAAATTACCTTTATTATATCGCACACAGATGGGTACACTGCAAGGGGCTTTTTATTTTTTACTTAATTCGAGGATTCGAGCGTATAATTTATCAAAATCGAAGAAACTTTTATTAACATACCCTTTTGCTCCAAGAAGGCGTGCCTTTTCAACATCGGCTTCCTGCCCAAGCGTGGAGAAAACCAAAACAGAAATCTTCGGCAATAAATGAAGCTGTGCCATTTCTTTAAGCACTTCAAACCCATCTTTTTTGGGCATTATAATATCAAGAAGTACCACATCAGGCACAAATGATTGTATTTTCGCAATCCCTTCTTCCCCATCTACAGCCACATCTACTTCAATATTTTTTTCTTTCAATTTTGAGGCATAAAATTCACGAAAAAAATTGTCATCTTCAATTAATAAAATTTTCATAGTGCGATATCACTCCGGGATGTGTGCAAGTGTTTGAAGAGTTTGACTAATTTCAGATGTGTCATTTTCTTTGTTATCTTTCTCTATCGAATCCAGACACTCTTCCATAGCATTCACCGCATCTGGCAATTTAGCCACTAGTTCATGAGACAGATTCAATGTGTTATCTTTTTTTCCACGGAAGATTTTCTCTAGTATTGAAGCAACAGCACTTATGGACTCATATCTCATCATCTGACTCTGCCCTTTTAACGAATGCGCAGCAAGATGAATTTCATCAATCACATCAGTTGTCTCATTTCCGGTAAGTAATTGAGAGACATTTTCCTGCATATCTTTGACATATTGCCTTGCAGTCTGAAGGTAGAGAGTTTTGTATTTTGTTTGTTCTTCCTGAGAGAGAGCCATTGCACCTACACTATACGAAGATTTTCCCTTGTTGTCAATGGAAGTAAGTTTATTATAATAGACTTATGTGGCATGATACATATGTTCTTTGGTTTAGTGATGTAGATACTCATTCGTCGCATTCTGTAGGAACACATGCACAACAATTGGCAAAGCTTACGAAAGCGCATTTTCCTATTGCTCCAGGATTTATCATTACCGAAAAGGCCTATGAAACATTC
>JBEPUU010000105.1:0-5058 GCA_041691355.1 bacterium
TGTTTCTAAGTGCTTTCGTAAATTATCAGTGTACATTTCAAAGTGTATCTCTGGATTTTTTCTTAACGTTCTTTTTATTTGACTGATTGTCGAAGGAGAGGCTCCGTGATAAAGATCCTTTGTTAGGTCAATTTTTGGATTCGCTTGGATAAGTACAATAAATAATTCAGGAAAAAGAGCATGAAGGATCGTAGATGCACGGTCATCAATTTTTTGTAAATAAATATTTTTCTTCTTCAACAGGTGGCCAAAAAAATGTTTAAATGTTTCTTTATCATATTTTTCTATCAGAAAAGGAGTATCTACAAGATGTTCTCTATCAAGCGAACCCATAACGTTTATACCAAAGCATTTATACCCTTGAAGTGGTAATATCGCAACTAATGTATCATCTCTATAGCATGCATATACTGTATATTGTATATTTTTATTAATTTCCATATTTGTTAGGAACCATTCATACGAATTATAAATATTCGCATTTTCAGCTTTTTTCCATAATTCTTTCCACTCATGAATGAGCGTTTTATCGAATTGGTGTAGAACTTCTATTTTATATTTCATATACTTAATTTTTTATAACTATTTTAGATGCATAAAATTTTTTGCTATACGATAGGTAGCGTAGAATTTTCTTCTCTTATGTAAATAAGAGTACATAGTGCTTCTCGTTTCACTAATATATTTAAGATATGTTCTCATCATTTTGTTTTTGGCAATGATTACTGAATAGAGAGGTCTTTGTTGTTTGGTTAAGGATTTTTTTACATGATCCTCACCCGATCCAAAATCAAGTGTTTGTATATTTACATTACCTAAATGCTCAATTACTTTAATTAATAGTGATCTACCTATTGAATATTCTTCATATTCTTTTAGAGAAGATATTTGGCTACAAAAAAATGTACTTTTGATAGAAAAACCTATCTGATATGCAACAGGTTTTTTCTCATGATATAAAATAAATATAGTGAATTTTTCCTTGAAATGATTTGCAAGTGATGTATAAAATTTCTTCATAGATTCATCAGAAAAAATATTATAACCGGAAAGTTGTTTTTTACTTTTTTTATCAATAGAGAAAATTGTTCCAAACGCTTCAGAATCTGAGCCGGTAAAAGTACGAAATACCAATTGATCCTCGATAGATTCTGAACGACGAAGAAGTCTTTTTTTGTGTCTTATTGATACTTCGCCTTTCTCGTCTTTATGTATATCCAAGTAATAATTTTCTGCCGTATATGCTTCTTCAGTTTCTGTCACATTTTTTAATGCATTCATAAATTCTTCAGGTATATTCTCAAGACGAACAATCCCAAGATCCATCATTGCTTTTTCTAACGCATACATTGCACTATGGCTGTCTTGATTAATAAGGAAAGGCTTTCCACACACAAAATCTGAAGGAGCAACAGTATAAACATCTGTACCATAACTTTTTTCTTTAATAAGCCCAGCAATCGCTATTAATGCATCTTTTTCGTAAATAGCAATCACGGCATATCTTGTATAATTGAATGTCTCAAGTACAGATAAGAACCACTGAGGTGAATTTGTGTAATTTGCATCACTTGTTTTTTCCCAAAGTGATTGCCACTCAGTGATAACTTTTTCATCTATATTGGTATACAGTACTGTTCTCATAATTCTTTACTACTAAAATATTTTTCTTCGTGTTTGGCAATTTCACCGGTAGGGAACAAACCATTAAATTGTGTTACATATCCTTTTAATAAATCTTCTTTTTTCTGTAAATCCGGTTGAACTATATATACTTCGCCATTTTTTAATGCATCACCATATGAATTAAGACGCGTATTGTATGGAAAATCAGAATATAAGAGAACAGTATCAAAAACCTCTTCGCACGCTGTTCTTACCGTTAGATGATCTATATGGCCTCCAACACCGTAAGGAGCAAAAACAAAAGTATTTATATTATTATATGGTTGCAGCTTTTTCTTTAATTCAGAGAGTGCTGTATCATTCCTTGAAACACCTTTGAGAAGATGCCATTTATATGTCGGGTAAACATGATCAATTTCTGGAAGAAATTTACCTAATACTGTCGCACTTTTTTTCTTTCGGAATAATGCATCTTGCAGACCAAGATTAATAATTGAAATAGAAAACGTTGATAATACTTTTTTATCTTCTTTTTCTCGTTCTTCAAACAACTCTGTTGCATCTGAATAGTTCGTTGAGTCGTGCAAAAATTTACGAGCCGATAGGGTATATGGCCCCTTGTGAGCCTTTGTGAAGGCATTAATTACTGTAATCTCAGTCTTACCGGACAACTGTTCAAGAAGAGCTGCGCATGATAATGCTACATCATCAAAATGTGGGGAAACAAAAATGCATTTTATTTTATTTTTTATAATGAATTCGCTTAATGTGTTTTTCATAGTTTATAAACTTTTTTCGAGCTCAGAAAGACCATCAGGTAATGGTACAAATGTATAGTTTCCGATAGTTTTTAATAAAGTTTGATTATTTGCTTTTGAATGAACAATTCCAATATTTGCATTTGGTAAATGGTCAACTTCTACATCATGTCTTTTTGCAAATATCTCGGCTAAATCATTAATACTTATGGCATTCCCAGTACCAACTTCAAAAATACTTCCTGAGTTAATAGTTTCGCGAATTGTTGTAATCTTAGTAATAATATTTGTAATATCAGATACTGAAATAAAATCACGTGTTTGATTGCCATCTCCTGTAACATGTATAGGTTCACCATTTTTAGAAAACTCAATAAATTTACTTATAACTCCCGCATATTCAGGATTTTGTCCAGGACCATAAATATTGAAGAAACGTAATCCAATAGTTTGTATTCTTTCTTTATATTCTTTTAACAAATCTTCGCCGATTTTTTTTGATAGTCCATATGGATTATCAGGTGAATAAACAGCTGCTGAGGAAGCGAAGATAACGGTATTGCATCCTGCCTCAATTGCAGCACGCAACACGTTATCTGTCCCTGCTACATTTACAGAATAATATTTACCTGGATGTTCTAATGAATCATTAACTGAAATAAGTGCAGCAAGATGAATAACTATATCTTTTCCTTCCATTGCTTTTTTAAGTTGGTCATAGTCCAAAATATCTTGATCATCTACTTTATCGTAAATTTCAGCAGTTGGAAGAAGCTTTTGTAAATAAGTTCCTATAAATCCTTTTCCACCAGTAATAATAATATTTGTATTAATTTCCATAATTTATTTTAAAATATGAGTAAGATATTCATCGTATTTACTTGCAACAGAATCCCAGGTAAATTGTTTGACGAATTCTTTCCCTGATTTAATCATATCATCTGCAATATTTTTATTGTATGCTAGTTGTACCATTGCCTCTGTCAATTTTTCTATACTAAATGGTGTTACTTTTTTTGCAATTTTATCTGGAATCCAAGACATACCTTCTATTGAAAAGCAAATAAATGCAACACCGTGACTCATTGCCTCAAGTGCAACGATCGGGAATGTTTCAAAACGAGAGGTTGAAACAACAAAAAGCGCGTCTTTGTAGATTTGCTCTTTTTTAGCTCCAGTTACTCTTCCTAACAATGTTACTTTTTTTGATAATTCCAATTCTTTTATAAGTTTGTGTAATTTTGTTTCTTCAACTCTTTCACCTGAACCTGCTATATAAAGTGGGTATGAAAATTTTTCTGAAAATTTTTTATACGCTTTCAATAATAAATCCAATCCTTTTTGATCAACTTCAATCCGTCCAATAAATAGAATATATTTTTTCTTATTTTTTGAAGCACTTTGTTCAGGACCGTCAACTCCATTTGGAATAACTGTGATATCTATTTTTGGATTAATTGTTGCAATTTTTTTCTTCATATTCTCAGAAAGAACGATGATATGTTTGTATGTTTGTAGCCCCACCTTTTCTATACTATCAAAAGGGAGTTTGTATTTTCTTTTCATATCTTCACCACTGAGCATATGTACCAAACCAATTACAGGCTTTTTTGTATATAATTGAAGGCATGTCGTTGAAAATGGCGGTGTGAAACTTTCAATCCATACATCATATGATTTTTTTACAACAAGTGCCGGAAGATAAAGTTGAAATGCCAATTGCCCCAGTTTACCACCAAAAAGTGAAGTTCCAACTCGTTCATAAACTATCCCTTCGATCGTTTCATTTTTACTCCCAGGATATTTGCCTGTAATAACCGTTACATTATATTTTTTGGTTAATCTTTTAGCGACTTGCAAGATTGCAAGAGCACCGCCTCCCGCATAATAAGGGTTATGTATATCATCATAAGATGAAATGATAAGTGATTTATCTTTATTGTTCATATACAATTGGCTTTTTTGTTGATTTATTAATATTCCAGATAGGAGATGTATCTATTTTTTCTGTCAGAGAAATTTTTCTAAGATAAAAACTCATTAGTATAGCAGGTGGTGTAAGCAGTGGTTCATGTAAAAAGCATTTTAAAACTCCAATTAGCTTTGCTCGCATTGGGATATATGCTGCTTGTGTAATCATTTCCTTTCCAAATATTTTTTCCAATTTAGGATCTTCTTTACCTATGGATCTTCTCATTATCTGTTTTACATCACTCATGGTGGCAGGAGGGTATTGCAGCACTACTGCTTTGTGACAATAACGAAATCCATTCATTTTTCGAGCTGACAAATAGATATAAAGATGAGGATCAGATAAATTTGAAGGAATCGTAATTGCCCTGATAAATGATTTTTTGTAAACAGTCGCTGCACCATGGAAATTTGCTGAGATATTATATCCTGGAACACTTAAACGCATATAATCTCCCAAAATAAAACTTGTAAAAATTAACTTGGAAATAAATTCATTTGGTCTAATAAGACGAATACCTGCTGACATCATTGAAGCATTTTTATCATCAACAAGAGATGTAACCAAATTTTCCAAAAAACTATTTTTTTCAAATGCAATATCTGCATCTACAACGACTAGAACGTCACTTTTTGCTAATTTAAAAAGTTCATTAACTCTGAAATATTTACCTTTCCGTGATTTACCTTTAATAAGTTTAAT
>JBEPUU010000106.1:0-5048 GCA_041691355.1 bacterium
GAAAATAACTCCTCTTTTTATCGCATTGCGGGGGAATCCACATATAAGACATGGTCTCGTATGACACCTGAAAAATATAAATTTTTCCATGAAACTTAATAAGGTAATTACTCATTTTCATAGACTCGCATTAGATGATGAGGTGCGAGAGAAAGTACAATATATTTTGACTACAACACAGGTTTTGAAAGAAAAGCTCGGAGCAATTGTTATACAACTGCCGCCAAGCTTCAAATATGACTTAGAAAAATTAGATACTTTTCTCGATTTTTTTACTGCGGAAATTCAAAAGCAGAAATATAAATTTGATGTTGCTATAGAATTCAGAAACAAATATTGGTTTACAGATGAAGTTTATGAAACACTTAAAAAACATAATATAGCCCTTGTAGCAGGGCAATCTTCGCGCTATCCTGAAGTAAGAAAAATTACAGCAAATTTTGCATATATACGCATGCATGGACCCGATAAGCTTTTTGCGTCGAAATATAGTACGGAACAATTACATGAGTGGGCCACATACATCCACAGTATTTCTTCTCAAGTAACACTTGTCTACGTCTATTTTAATAATGACTTTCACGGATATGCATTAGATAATGCTAAAGAGCTGGCCCATATGATTATAGGAGAACAAAAACTCCTTAGTTAACATGTATCATATCATTTTTTAGCCACTACAACTAATACTTCACCCCTTTGTAGTAATGGTTCTAAACTACTTATGACAAATGCAAATATGTTACCAGCAATTTTTCCCAATTCTTTTTTAAGAGAGAATGTACCCTTATACTCCTCGGGTGCCACAGCCAAGCCTCCGCTATCCTTTTTTTTGAAACGAGGAGATTTTGCATAGCGCAAACTTTGAAAAAGAATATAAAAATTTTGCAGATAATAATCATGACTGATCCTGGATTTTTTAAAGCCGGCTTTTGCCAAAACTCCACTGACAGTTTTAGGAGAAAAAGTATAAAGATGTGTAGGAGCTAACCAAGCGAACCATTGTTTTCCAAATAGTATTCTCCCAATGCTGTCGACATTTGGTACAGAAAGTAACAGCACTCCATCCTTTTTAAGTAAACTATGGACTCGCGTAAGAGTTGCTACTGGATCATACACATGTTCAAGAACTCCATTCAAGGTAATAGTATCAAATTGTTCTTTTTCAAGTGGAACGGAAAAAAATTCCCCATTGTGAAGTGTGATCCCGTAATTCTTTTTTGCAAATCGGACACCGCCAGGATTTAACTCCATTCCTTCAACCTGCCAACCAAGCTCTTTAAATTTACTTAAAAATAATCCTGTCCCTGCGCCAATATCAAGAATTTTCCCTTTATTTTTTTTAGCCAATATCAACTTATAAATATTTCCGTATCGTTTATCTCGTTCTATTAATTCCTTATTTTCCTCTGCGACATTCTCATTGTCAATAGCAAAATATTCCACACCACCGTAGTACTTTTTTATTTCATCAATCTTCGGTCTGGGGCTTAGAAAAACCAATTGGCAACTAATACATTGTACTTCTTGAAAAACCCCTTGATACTCCCAATACGTTATATCTGTGCAAAACGGTTTGTTTTCTTTTGCATTACACAGGTTACATATAGGTTGTTCCCAGTTCTTTTTTGTCATATCATATTGTTACATAGAACATCATTTCTGTCCAGATTCTTTCTTATATCTCACATAAAAATAGTATCCTTATATTCATTATGAAAACTCATCTTGCATTTGCTTCAACGCTCGCGTATGCACTGGACAATCTATTTGGATTTGGGAAGTATCGATTTGGTTTGAGTGCAGTGTTAGATTTAATTCCATGGATTGGAGATGTTATTGATACTCTTTTGTCGTTATACATCGTTTGGATTGCTGTTGAAATGAAAGTACCAAAAAGAATAATCGCGAAAATGATCGGCAATGTTGCCATCAATTTCGGAATCGGACTTATCCCAATACTCGGGGATACAGTTTATTTTCTTCGGAAAGTAAATATGAAAAATGTAGCATTGCTCAAGCAGTACTCTTCTTCTCATCATATAGTAGAAGGCGAAATAATCACGTGATAAATCGAATTTGAAATCCTAACAGTGTCCTTGAGGTATAGTAATTGTAATAGTTACAAAACCTAATGCCTGTAGCATAGTTGTAAGCTGTTTTTTAGCATTATCTGAAGCAGATTGTAATATGCCTCCTGTGCATGCAGCTTGTCGTATTTTATTGACAGCAGAGAGTCTTGCATCGGATTCTAGATTGTTATTTTCGGGGACAAGGAGTCCTTTTTGTCTGTCATAGATACGTGTTTGAGATTCATCCAGTGAAGTTGCTAGAATCTGAGGAGCTGGTAATGTGACTGTTATGGTCTTTCCGTCTGTATGGATACTGTTGTTTGAGATATTTGCCAGATCAAAACCTCCAGTAACACTTCCATGAGCGATAAGAAGAATTCTGTTTCCAAAAAGAAATCGTTGGAATATATTTCCGCTCGTACCGTTATCAATTATCTGCTCAATTGTGTACGATGAGGTTTCCCATCTGTTGAGCGTGCGGATTTGCTGAATGACTGCAGTATCTTTTTGTGAATTGATAGTCCAAACAGTTGCGAAATATGCAATTAAAGCACCAACAACACATAATAAAATTACTAACGATATAAACTTTATTTTCTTCATATGTACCATTATACCAAAACATAAGTATTAAAAACTCATCCTTATGTACTTCTTACAATATTCTTAAGAATATGTTACTCAGCAATTATATAATTAGATATGAATGGAGGTGATTATATGTTAATACAAAAAAAGAAACAAAGCATTAACCCAGCAGCAGCTGTAGCGACAGGAGCAATTCTAGGTGCAGGAGCTGTGCTTGCAGGAAAAATACTTAATGACAAAAAAAATCGTGAAAAGGTAACGAAAGTAGCAAACGAGATAAAAAGTCAAGTCACAGGATATATAGAAGACATGCAAAAGGTAGCAGATAAAAAAAAGACTGACGGAAAAGAAAAACTCATACAAGGTAAAAAAGAGTTAAAGAAAGTGACAGAGTCGTCACTAGATTCAACTCAGGATAAATCAGCGGATGTAAAAAAAGTATCTAATGTATAGCTATTTCAAGTATAATACTAAGTGATACATGCATGATGTAACAATAGATCCTACTTGGAAAGCAGTTCTAAAAAAAGAATTTGATAAATCTTATTGGGAATCATTAACAATAAGTATCAGAAATCAATATAAGACAACAATAGTCTATCCTGCTGCGCGAAATATTTTTCGAGCTTTTAATCTTTGCCCTCTCGATAAGGTTAAGGTCGTAATTGTAGGACAAGATCCATATCATGGAATAAATCAAGCAAATGGACTATCTTTTTCTGTTAATGATGGCATAACTCTGCCACCTTCTCTTCAAAATATCTATAAAGAAATTCATAACGATCTAGAAATTACACTATCCTCTTCAGGGGATCTCACTCGATGGGCGAGTCAAGGAGTACTCATGCTTAACAGTGTGCTTACTGTTGTAGCTGGCAAACCAGCATCACATAGCGGAAAAGGCTGGGAACATTTTACTGATGCAGTTATTCAAGCACTCAACGAGAATTGCTCACACATTGTCTATTTATTATGGGGAAGATATGCGCAGGCAAAAGGGGAAGTAATTGATCGAAATAAAAATTTGGTACTTACCTCAGCTCATCCTTCACCATATTCTGCATCTAATTTTTTTGGAAACCATCATTTTAGCAAATGTAATGAATACCTTACTGAACAGGGTTTTTCGCCGATTGATTGGCATTAATATTATTGAATACATATATGATCATTTTTTCAATTCTTGGAATTTTTATTATTTTAGCGATATTAGTTGATGCTTTTGAAACCATTATTCTACCAAGACGAGTTAACAGACGAATTAGATTGTCACGCCTTTTTTATAGAAGCTTTTGGAAATTATGGAAAAAAGGCAAACATTTCCTTAAATTCAAAACAGCCTATGATACCAAAGCTTATTTGGGAGTTTTTGGTCCTCTTTCTCTTATCATCCTCATTACTATTTGGGCAATAGCATTGATATTCGGATTTGCACTTATCAATTTTGGTGTACAAACCGATATCTTTAGTCCACACAATGCAAGAGATTTTGTTACGTATCTTTATTTAAGTGGAGGAACATTTTTCCCTGTAGGATTAGCAGACACCTATCCATTGCAAGTTCCGGGCAAATTACTGGCAATTATAGAAAGTGGCATCGGATTTGCTTTTTTAGCCATGGTAATTGGATATTTACCCGTTCTTTATCAGGCATTTTCACGCCGTGAAGTAAATATCAATTTACTCGACTCTCATGCAGGTTCACCACCAAGTGCATTATATTTATTACAACAACTCTCAAACGGAGAGAGTATTGAAAATCTAAAACCGCAACTTAAAAATTGGGAACAATGGTGCGCAGAGCTTTTAGAAACACATATTTCGTATCCGGTACTTGCATATTATCGTTCCCAACATGATAATCAGTCATGGATTGCAGCACTCCTCATGATTCTTGACGCATCATCTGTATTGCTTGCGAGTAAAAACCATGCCGTACATGCTGACGCAAAAGCTACTTTTGCAATAGCAAGACATGCCGCAGTAGATTTGACTCAGGCATTTTATCTTTCACCCGAATTCCCAAAGCCAGACAGACTATCAAAAAAAGATTTGACTGAATTACGAAAAGCACTCAAAGAATCTACCTTTTCATTAAAAGAAGGAACAGAAGCAGAAGAAAAATTACGCTTTTTGCGTAAACTCTATGAGCCCTATATCCAAGCTTTATCTGATTTCTTTTTAATGTCCATAACTCCATTTATTACAGAAGAGGAAACGAAAGAAGCATGGAGAAAAAGTATATAAGATATAGTGAAATAAATCATGGTACGAATAATCTCGTTACATAACTGGTAGAGAAAAGCTAAATGTTGATCCTTTTTCTTCGATGCTTTCTACCCAAATTTTTCCTTTGTGTCGCGTTATAATTTCATAAGAGATATAAAG
>JBEPUU010000107.1:0-5044 GCA_041691355.1 bacterium
CCGCCAACTTTTTTATCTGCATTTTTGACAACGTCTTCTGTTGTCTGCATAACGTCTTCTCTGGTTACAAAACTCATTTCAAGATCCAATTGTGTAAATTCGAATCCCCGATCTGCTCGTAAATCTTCATCACGAAGACAACGTGGGAATTGAAAATACCGCTCAAATCCTGCAGTCATTAAGAGTTGTTTATACTGTTGCGGACTTTGAGGCAAAGCGTAGAATTTGCCTGGCTGGAAACGAGATGGTACGAGAAAATCCCGTGCACCTTCCATAGTTGATTTTGTGAGAAGTGGTGTCTCGATTTCAACAAAATCTTTTTCAAGAAGGGCAAACCGGATAGCGTTGGTATAGTCAGACCGCATACGAAGAATTTTTTGCATTCTATCTCGACGCAAATCAAGATATCGATATCGCAAACGCACATCTTCACCAATTTCGTGCCCATCAGTATCAATTGAAATTGGCATTTCTTCTGCTTTATTAAGAACTTTGTACTCGTCAACTGAAACTTCAACTGTTCCTGTTGGAATATGTGGATTGACCATTCTTTCAGGTCGTTGCTTCACAGTTCCTGTAATTTCGATAACAGACTCCGTCGTCAATTCACCCATTTTGCCAAACCCAACACATTGCACAATCCCCGTCCTATCGCGAAGATCGATAAACGTTAATTTCCCATGATCCCGCTTGGTCCCAACCCAACCCTGAAGAAAAATCTGCTCTCCAACCTGCTTAATAGTATCTTTTACGAGCGTTCTGTTCATATCTTTTTTCATAGTTTCAAACTATTGTATCATACATCAGCCTCGAGTTATTGACAAGAAGCTAAATTATAGATATACTATAGGTTGACAAGAACACTATGGCTTTACATGAACAACCCGGGCGAGGAGCTCTTAAACGTCGACTACGCGGTATACCTACTACTGCAATGGGTGAGGCATTAGGGCCTGATAGAACAATCCAAGGAGCAATGCAGGTACTAAATCCGAGAAGTGCACCTGATACATCAGATAACTCAGCACCTATTAGCTACTTACCAAGTATAGTTACATTGGACATGTTCAATACTAAAGAACCCGCAACTATGGCACCTCTTGTGAGGCATTACGTAGGACGGGATATCGATGTCATAGCAGCTTTATCCAACAACAAAACCAAAAGGCACTATGAGGAAAAGCGAAAAAAACGATATTTAAAATACCACCCTGACGTAACCTCAAGTGAATATGCTGCAATACGAGCCGATGAAATAAAAGCAGCCGAAGAAAAAAGAAGAGAACGAATTAATAAACGTGTTTATACAAAATTTCAGGAAGAACATGGATTGCAAACGTTAGAATCTGCTGCTTTGGTTTTTGAAAATCAACGACAGGAAGCAAACAAAGCTGTAGAAGCTCACGCAAAAATTATTTATCCGGATGATGTACGAACCGAACAACGTAATGAAGTAGATCTTGAACAAAAACCATCTGATTTAATTAAGTTATATTTTGGGCGTGATTCAGATCCTTTATTACGAAGCGAAATTCAAAGACAAGCTCTTCTAACTACTATATCTTCGCAAATAGAACAAAGTAAAAAAGGTGGCGCAGATGCAAAATTAGCCCAAATCCAATCCTTACTTAATGAACACTTATATGATGGCCCTGTTGGATCAACAACACATAAAGACATTTATGGAAAATTTAAAGATAGTACTAATGAACTTGTAACAATATTGGAAAAGCAGCCTACAGAACCCGCACAGGAAGGTAACCATTATAAACGGTTTGATATTCCTATGAGAAAATTAAAGGGTACTGGCAAATTTGTTCTTACCAAAATTGGAGCAAAAGAAAGGCCTTCGGCATTAAGTAAAGTGCTTGATAAAGCAAAAAAACGATCTGAAGAAGGAGAAGGAAAAGATATAAGACATGAAGACATTGAAGATACACATAGAATAATGCTAGTCGTCTCTGGAACTGAGCAGGATGCACAGGATGTTATTGAGGATGTATTTTCAATATTGATTGATAATCGAACCTCACTTGCTAATCAAGATGTTCTAGGAAATCCAATACGGGATGCCAATGGCAGACTTACAGGGTTGCCTGAAGATTTTTTGCCAAAAAATGCAACCCAAAACGGAAAAGTTGATCAATATAGAATTAATATGATATTTAGTGATCTTGCAGCGCCTATTGAAATTATAGTAAGAACTATGAAAAGTTATCTGAACGCTGATCATGAAGTGGGAACTTTTAATGCACGTACAGGAAACTATACTGGAATTGCTCATCCTTTTTATAAATTTAAGCGAGAAACAGGAATTACAGATTATTATTTTTCTGAAGAATCTTATCCACAATTAATAAGACCTAATTCACCAAAGAAAGATAGCAGACGTACACCCCATAAGACATTGACAGAAATCGCTCAAAATTTGAGAGAAAAGGCTATATTTATTCCGAAGTTAACTGACAAAACGTAAGATATATTTACGTTATAATATCCTTCACCTTCAACTGTAACTTTGTCTCTCCATTCCACGTATTTTCATCAAGGACATAGGCGACGTCGATTGTGTCTCCGATTTTTATTGTACTTGCCAACTCTCCCATTCCAAATGCTATAGCTTCAAAATTCTTTGAATCTTGTTTCAAAACCAATTTGAGATGCTTACTATCCTTCCCAAGAATTCTCATTCCTATAATTGTTGCACCTTTTGTTGCAAAAACAGGCTCGAAATTGCCCATTCCGAATGGTGCGAGTTGTTGAATTTCTTCATATAACTTTTTTGTCAGTATTTCAAACGGAATTTCACAATCAATCTTAAGAGTGCGCATCAACATGATATCTGTAACCATCTCTTCAGCTTTTTCCTCAAGAGCCTGTTGTAAATCTGCAATTTTTTCTGTCTCAATTGTGAATCCTGCTGCCATCGGATGACCGCCGACATTGACAAAATATTCTTTATGCATCCTGAGAAATTCAATAATATTAAATCCACTTATCGATCGAACTGATGCTTTACTAACTTTTTCTCCCAATGATAAAACAATCGCCGGACGATAAAATGTCTCAACCAATTTCCCCGCGACCAACCCAATAATCCCCTCTTCGTATGAGTCATGTCCAACAATTAATATTTTTCTCGTCCCTAGTCCCCGCCCAAGGCGAGGCTCGCCAATGGCAGCCTGATCCCTAATCCCTGCTACGGCATGTTCTGCAGCATCTTTGAGAAGTTGTTGACGTTCACGATTGGTTAATTCTAATTTCGCTGCTAATTCTTCAGCTCGCTCTTTCTTGGTTGTACAAAGCAGTCTCAAACTATCCATTGCTGATTCGAGACGCCCTGATGCATTGAGTCGTGGACCGATGAGATAGCCAATTTCATACACTCCCATCGCATCTTGTGCGATTTTTGCTTGTTGAAAAAGCGCGAGAAGACCAATTCTTTTGGTCTGACGCAATTTTTTCAAACCCTCTGCAACAATTGCTCTATTTGCACCCGTCAATGGTACAAGATCAGCAACCGTTCCAAGTGCAGCAAGCTCTAAATGAGAGTCATCGGTATCACCCAGTTCTTTTGCGAGTAAATAGGCAACTCCTGCTCCACATAATTTGGTCGTATGAACAATTGCATATGCTTTTGGTAAACTTTCTGAAACCGTATGGTGATCCGTAATAATGACATCAATTCCCTGCTCATTAGCAAAATCTACTGCTTCATGTGCCACAATTCCATTATCTACAGTAATGATCAATTTTACATCCTTAACTTTTGATTCTAAATTCTTAATTCCAATCTTTGAAAGCCCATATCCTTCTTCTTTTCGATGAGGAATATAGGGAGATACATTGGCACCAAGTGCATAAAGAGTTTCCCACAAAATCGCACTTGCTGTAATTCCATCAACATCATAATCACCAAAAATGACAATCTGCTCTTTCTTTGTTATCGCCAACTGTATCCGTTTAAGTGCTTTTTTAAGTTGAGATAAATCAATATCAACATTTTTAGGAGTTACTTTTGAAAGATCTGGATGAAGAAATGCATCTATATCTTTTTTGCTTGTTAAGCCTCGATTTTCAAGTAATAACTGGATAATTTCCTTAATTCCTAATTCTCCAAGTATTTCCCACCTTTTTTGCATTGTCATAATTTTATACTTTCATTGTAGTAATAATCCCAAAAAATAGATCACGTTAAGCAGTATACATAAATTTTCTTTTCAAAAAATAAGAAAGAACAATAATAAACACGATAGGTAAAAATAGCAGAAATGTTATTTTCGCATCTTGATTCCTAAATACATTTAGAATTCTCACAGAAAGAAATGTTGCCAACTGTGACGGATGTTTTAGTAGTTGAGATTTATCTACTTTGTAAACACCCTCTACCGAGTTGGGAATAAGAGAAATATATTGAGACGATGTCAGATTGTTCATCGATAATTCTACAAGATATGTTTTACCTTTTGCATTCGGAATCAGAGGAAAACCAAAAGGATGTTGTGGACTGTCTGTAATAACAGCCAAATTATAGCTATCTGTTGCATACCAATTTTTTTGTCCTTCTTCTTTTATATGAAAGACTAATGACTGAGGGATATTTGAAATTTTGTCATTCTGCTGACGCATAATATGCATAGTTATAATTTCAAAATTATTTTGCTCGCTTGTTATATGGAAATCAACCTTCGGATATTTCTGCATAGATAAATACGTCGTATCTGTTGCTATAACTGGATTACTAAATACGAGTTTTTTGAATGGAGTTTGTATGGAGAAAAAATTAAAATTGGATTGATACGCATTAATGATAGCGAATATATATATACAAAAAATTGCAGGAAAAAGAAATGCAGGTTTACGAATAAATTTGCTAAAATAATTAGAATGGTAATCTGGAACAATTTCTTTTTCTTTATTGCGTTTGAAATAGGGTTTTTCTAGCCACTGATACCAAACGATTGAAATAAGAATGGTTATAGAAAAAGTAAATAACATTTGTAAAATATTTGTAGATAAGTTAGTCGCATGAAATGTATCCTCC
>JBEPUU010000108.1:0-4905 GCA_041691355.1 bacterium
GCGACAGGTAAAAAATTTGTAAACTACTGGCTTCACAACGAATGGGTTATGGTAGAAGGGAAAAAGATGTCCAAGTCGGCTGGCAATTTTACTACGCTTGCGACAATTGAGGAAAAAGGACTCAATCGCCTTGCTTTCCGCATGCTTGTTCTCATGAGTCACTACCGAAGCCCGCTCAACTTCACTTGGGAGGCTGTAGAAGGCGCAGAGAGCGCATTAAAACGCCTTCAGACCCTCGTGCTCTCGTTGCCAGATGGTGGAGTTCCTGGCGCAAGCCATATGGAAAAATTTCTCGAGAGAATTGAAGATGATATCGACACTCCTGGGGCGATTGCACTTATTTTTGAAGTGGCAAAAGACGACTCGCTCTCACCTGCAAATAAAAAAGCCACTCTGCTCGATTTTGATACAGCGCTTGGCCTCGGACTCGCAGATATTAAGCAAGCGGAAATCCCTGAAGAAATAATGAAACTCGCCGACGAGCGCGAAGACGCTCGAAAAAACAAAGATTGGAAACGTTCTGACGAGCTCCGTTTCGAAATTGAAGGAAAAGGATACATTGTAAAAGACACAACGGACGGTCCAAAAGTATTCAAGAAATAAAAAATACCCTGATTCAACTGAATCAGGGTATTTTTTTTATTGTGCTTTAAATTCAATAGAGAAAGTGGAACCCAATCCGACACCTGGAGAATCGATCGAGATGTGTCCTCCGTGCGCTTCCGCAATTTGTTTTGCAAGATAGAGACCAAGACCTGAACCACCGGTATTCGTCTTCCCTCCTGCACCGCGGCTAAATTTCTGGAAGAGTTTTTCTTTTTCTTCGGCAGAAATTCCCATACCGCTATCAGTAACGGCGAGGCGAATCATACCGCGTGTTGTATCTTTTGAAAGTGCCACAGCGATAGTTCCCTTTTCCGTATATTTAATCGCGTTGTCGATAATATTAAGAAATACCTGGCGGATTTTCTCCATATCTCCGTTGACGGTATACGGTTGCTTGTTGTCGGTAGTAAACGTAAGCGCCAATCCTTTTTTCTGCGCAGTGATTAAAAGATCTGTTGCCAAATCATGCGCTGCTTTTTCAACATCAAACGGTGCCATCTCATATTTCATTCCTCCCGCTTCGATTTTGGAAACGTTCAAAAGATCTTCAACAACTTTTGAAAGATGTGTACTTGATTCGAATACGCGGTTGATCGCCTCTTTTTGTTTTTCACCGACTTCCCCAAACGAACCTTCGATAAGCATCGAGGTATATCCGCGGATGGCAGTGAGCGGACTGCGAAGCTGGTGTGCAGCGAGCGACAAGAATTCTGTCTTGAGTTTATCAAGACTCTTCAGTTTTTCGTTTGCAACCTGAAGTGCCTGGTATGTCAGTGATTTATCAATCGCCAGGGAGACGACGTTGACGATACTTCCGATAATATCCCTTTCATAATCAGGCAGGGCAGAATACTCACGGTTCATGCTAATAAGAAGCACTCCGAGTACTCGATCGCCAAGAGCAATCGGATATACGATTGATGATTTCAAATGTGCACGCTCTGCAAAACTTTGGATTTCATCTTCAGGAAATACATTTTTAAGAATATAGCCAAATTTTTCATTGACCATCGAACGACGTTCTTTGATCACCGGTGTGAAAAAATTTCTTGTTGATGCTTGAGCAATAACAAGATCAGTCATGGTGCGCCCGGAAAGTTTAATTTCGTCCACAAGACGATCAGAAAATCCTGATCCAATTTGATTTAATTCGTCAGCTTCTTCCTTGTATAAAAAAATTGAAACAAGTTCGTAGTTGAGGGCGATACGAACAGATTCACAAATTTTCTTTGAAAGCGCATCCGGCTGTAGCGCAAGAATACTTGTTTCGTACAAATTCCCAAGCAAAGAAAGCGCTTTGTTTTTAACAGCAAGTTCGGAATTACGCTTGTATAGAATTTCGTTGATATCCGATGGAGACGGAGAATCGCCCGTTGGGGCGACTTTCGCATCCTTAGTTTTTGTGTGCCAAAAAAGAGACATTAGTGCAGATAGTATACCCTATCAATACTACTTAATGCTAGAAGGAATATCTTCTGCAGGAATATCAGCAGTGAGATCGACTACAGCTTCGCGACTGACGTCGCGAGACAAGCGTCCGAAGAGCTGCTCGTAGCGAGCAACAAGAGCATTGATGACTGCCTTAGGATCACCAGTGACAGAAACCTCGGGTTTCTTTCGATCAATAATAGAAAGTCCTTCCACTTTTGAAGCTTCATCCCAAGCCAAAGGCCCGATAATGAGTTCTTGCTCCTTAATGATGCGGATTGATATTTGATTGAAGACGCTAATTGATGTATCCATAGTCTTGGGAAATTATACCTTAAAATATTTTAATCTTTTTCGAAATCAAAAGAATTTACACCTAAAACTATTAACATCCAAGCCGTAGGTAAAATCATATCAACCCAGGTTCCATTGTAATATGTTCCAACTGTTGTGGTGTAAGAAAATGAAAAATCACCAAAGAAAAGAACCACCAATCCTAAAATTACACATAAAATGGAAATCTTATATCTTCCTCCAAGATAATTGTAGGACAATCCATAAATAAGGAGTGACGACAGAAGAATAAGAAAATCTCCTATAGGGTAAGCAAGATCAAAGAAAAGTTTTAATCCCCCTTCTGTAAAATCTATTACTCCGCCTCGTCCAACAACGATAAGCAAATAATACGCAACAACAATTACACCCGCCGCAATAAAGAGCGCTAATAGTTTTCCTTTTGGATGCCTGATTGAAAATCGAGCACCTGTTGCTTTTGATAAGTTAAATAACCCAAGGGCCAAGAAAGGGAAAGACAAGCTATAGCCGACATCAGCAAGAGAAGGGTACGGAATGTCGACATTATTAAGAATATTATAGTATACAGACCAAACCATTTGGCCTACGCCCCAACAAATGGCTCCGATAGAAATAAAAAGTAAGGCTCTACCAACATAACTTTTAGTGCCTCCCCATTTTTTTGATTTCAACAAACCAAGCAAGCCACCCAATAAAGGTATTAACCCGAAAGCTACTTGGTAAAGCGCTCCCCCGAAGGTTACTTCTCCATCAATGGTTGCTTTACCTGTTACATAGTAAATTGCCCACCAAATAAATATGAAAACGAAATAATAGAAAATGAGTTTGGAATGTTTACTGATATTCATTGGAGAAGCAATTTATATTTAATATATTATATTATCTCGTCCGGCCAAACTAATGTCAAGTACAACTGGAGGAGCTTATTTTACAACCCAAACATACTCCATTGATTTATCTCGCGCCGCAATATGTATATTCGGATATGTTTTAAGTTTAAGATAGTACTCAACAATTTCCTTAGTAAACTCTTCCCCTTTTATTGTTATAGGTATGCCAGGAGGAAACGGTGTAATATATTCTGCTGCTATTCTTCCGATAGACTCAGTTAGCCGAACTTTTTCAATCTGATTCCACAATAACTTTGTAACGTCGCTTAATTCCAAAATTCTCGGAATACTAGTTGGTATTCTGAAGTTGGGTTTTACCACTATTTTGTTCCTATTCGTCCTCTGCGCAATCTCTTTGAGGGCAGTAACTGTGATTTTTATATCACTTAAAGTTACTCTAAATGGAACCAATAAGAGAATTGTTTTAATGTTATACGCCTCAACTACAATTGTATATTTTTTTTCTAGAATCTTTGCTACCTCGTATCCATCAAAACCCGTACGAGAAACATCAACAATAATCTTCGTTTCATCTCTCTCGTATACCGGAGGGTGGTTTTCTTTGAGAAAATCAGTTGTAATAGGTTCAAAGCCGTCAATGTGACTTATCTCATCAGACAAACGTTTTGCTAATCGCAGTACGTATTCTAATTTCTTTTTACCTCTCTTCTCCATTGCTTCTCGTGCCGCATCTAAAGAAGCAAGTAGAACATACGATGGGCTACTTGTTCCCAGGCTTCTGTAGGAATCCATAAGAAGGTCTTCATTGATTCTTCCGTTCTTCCAATGAATCATTCCTGACTGTTGCAACGATCCCCCTTGTTTATGCGTACTCTGGACACAGATGTCTGCACCAGCATCCATAGCAGAAACTGGCAATTTATCTGAAAAATGTAAGTGTGCTCCCCAAGCTTCGTCAACAAATACTATCAATTCAGGATATTTTTTGTGTATTGCTGAAATTATTTTTCCTAAATCTAGAGATAGTCCTTCATATGTCGGATTAACCAAAAGAAGTACCTGGGGTTTTGTTTTTGAAATTCCTTCGCATATTTGTTCTTCGGTGTTAGGAAGAAACAATTGATGGGCTTGATCAATATTAGGTTCAAGAAAAATAAGATTTATTCCGTAATCCTCACATGCAGCGACAATAGATCTGTGAACATTTCTTCCTGATAAAATTCTAAGATTAGGTACTTGTTTACTTAAAGCTCTGAGAACCATAAAATTACTGCCCGTAGAACCATTTACAGAAAAAAGCGTATGGTCAGCTCCATAAGCAATAGCAGCATGGTCATAAATTTTTTTAAAAATACCGGAAGGATCTGCCGGATAACCCAAAGACTCGTGTGATATTGAAGTATCACTAGCATAAGGATTTTTTACCTGAGAAAATGTCAGGTCAATCGAGGGAGTACACCAACGAATGGCTTTATGCGTAATATGGTTAAGTGCATGGGTCAGGTGTGATTTTGTATGTTTCATTTGGGGATTTAACCTAGAGAAAGCACCATTATACCAGAAATAATAACCAAACTACTAACGATTTGAATTGTTGTCATTTTTTCTTTTAAAAACATACGGGCCAATATTATTGTCACAAAAGAAGAGGCCCCGCTTAAGATCGCCACAATACTAGCGTGGGTTGTACTTGAGTATCCTAAAG
>JBEPUU010000109.1:0-4862 GCA_041691355.1 bacterium
GTCGAAAAGTAATGCGAGAGAATTTTTAAACCTTTTTCAATGCTGGGCATACGCAACTCCCTGTCATGCGGGAAAGGTGTGGAGGACACTTCATTGGATTCGGCTGTAACTCAACACGGCACCATTATCCGTATATGGCGCCATACACTGCATCCAAGCAGGCGGTCGCTACGTTCATGAAGTCAATATGTAACGAATACGGAAAGTGGAATATTCAGGCGAATTGTTTCCTGCTCTCCACCCTACAGACCGAACGTGAATTTACCACGAAGCCATTCGGTGATTACGAAAAGTGGCTTGACCCCCGTGACGTTGCTATGGCAGTTTGGTCGCTTGTCGACCAAAGTAGCACCATAACAAACGGTAGTGAAATTGAACTCATGAGATATTCCGAACAGTATAACTGGAAAGGATACTTCGAAAGGATTCGAAGGCAGTAGGATGAAGACGAATACATCAAGGCCGGACATTACATTATGTTCCGGTTTTTTTGCACTCAATGAAGTAAAATTACCTTTGTGAACAGACGGTTTCCTCCTTTTGTAAGGTCCGAATATATATTAGCTTGTTGTGCAGGCTTTCCATATAGTTCGCATCCGACAAGATGGTTATAATACCGTCACGTCCTCTGGACTTCCGAGATTTTATTGTTTGAGTCTGCTAGAATTGGTTCCATATGGCATCGATGGAAATAAGCGGGAATTCAGAAAATCTTATTGAGAAGCAAGAAAATGAAGAACACGCCATCCCCGTCAGTTATCTGAAAGGATGGGACTTGGGAATACGCGAGGGCGATTCCTATAAGAAAACAAAAACTCTAATTGAAAATGATACTGATGCCTCTGTCGGCAGAGAATCATTTAATGAAGTAAAAAAACGGCTAGTTGATGATATGAAGCTGGTATTGCAAACAGCGCCTAATAACTCGCAACTTTTTGTGGATAGTTCGATGTTAAAAATGATCATGGAATGGGATAAGCTCGGGAGACCAGAAACGCTTACCGAACTAACACCTCAAAAATATTTCTCTATCTCGACCAAACCAGGACAAATATATCCTATTCATAATGCCGCATCAGAAAAAGTTGAAAAGAAAACCAGACCTAACATAGTGGTGGGATCTATATTAAGCGACGGAAATTACGATGTGCGGGTAATTGACGAGCAGTATATTATTGTCGAGCCGAATAACACAAATAATAAGCAACCGTTTCATCAGTTTCAGTTGGAAGTGATAGATAATCCAATAAAAAATAGAGAATTTCAAAAAAGAAAAGATGCACATTTGAAACGAGTTAGTCAGCTAGATGAACGGATAGAATTTTGTCGAGAAATGATTAGTCTGGGGTCAGAATCCGCAAAGGATGAGCTTAAAAAAATCAAAGGGGAAAAGGACCGTCTAAAATTAGATACCCAGTTTATCTCAGAGAAAAGTAAAGGAGAAACCTTCTGGATTGCTGGTAGTAAATTATATGGTTGGAAAATAGTTAGTCAGCCAGAAAATACTACAGAATTAACAAAAGAAAAGAACAAAAGAGCAAACGAAGCACAATTAGACGAAACTGAAGGTTCGTTTTATAAAAATACCGAAAAACCTGTTTCTAAAACTATTTACATAGTTCGAAACAAAAACGATAGCGAGGGTGCAAAATTATATGTTCCAGCTTAGTTAAGCCATATTTGATTCTTCTCTCTGTAATGCTCTAATATACATCAGCTTGGTATGTAATCCCTCCATATACTGCCGGTCGGACAGGATAGTTATAACAGCGTCACGTCCTCCGGACAAGAATGAAAAAAGGCCTCTGCTGGCCTTTTTTCTTTACTTGTCCAAGCCACAGCGATGTTTTGCCAGCGGGCAAAACCGTGAGGCGGGGTCGCGGAAATTCTGAGCGACGGCGAAGAATTATCTGTGACGACAGGTTCGTCTAAGCGACGGCGAAATTTTACAGCATGGCGATTCCAGTACTACACCCCCCCCCATGTAAAAAAGAACCCAGTATCCACTGAGTTCTTTTTGAATTGATGAATCTTGTTAGATCCTTAACTTTAAACTACCGGCAGACCAAGTGTTTCCCACCCCTTAACATCCACACCTGCCACCGGACTTTTGCCCATGCCGAATTTCATAACTCGGCACTCATAACCACACATTTGCAGGGCGACCATTGCTTGGGATGCCGTGTGTCCTACATAGCAAGCAAGAATGATCTCTTTGTCCTCCGGGAGTGCTTCAAAATTTCCAGACCGCAACATTTCAAGCAGATCTATCCAGAAAATGTTGTGAGCTCCAGCAATGTGCCCTTCATGGAATTTTTCGGGTTCGCGTGTATCCAAAAGGAAGTAGTCTTTTCCGTGCTCAAGCTCGAATTCGAGCCGGTTGGGGAGGAGATAGTTCCAGTTGTCATCGATACTGTCTTTGTAGTCCCCGATGGCTTCCATTATTATTGCTAATTTTTCGGGTGCAATTTGTTTCCTGTTCATATTTTTTGTTTTAAAGGTTTGTGATTGACTTGACATAAGTATAATTTGTTGTTAAAAATACAACAAATCTAGCCGAGAGGGTTTTAAGTGGTGATATAATAGCTTTATATAGAAAGGTATTTCTTAATTATTTGAGTTAGATAAAAATGTCGAACCTTGTTCAACAAACATATGCAAAACATAGATAAACAACATATCGTCGCCCAACTGAAACGATTCAATTGTAGTGAAAATGAGGCCGACCTATATCTGTATTCTCTTTCTATCGGCCCGGAAACCATTCAAAAGATCGCCAAAGGCATTGGCCGTAACCGAACAACTGTAAATAGTGAGATCGAACAACTGCTTAAAAAAGGATTATTTTACGAAACCCGAAAAGAAAAGAAACGATATGTTGGAGCAGAAAATCCAAATGTTCTATATAGCTTACTTCAGCAGCGCGAAAACGAACTCGCTTCACTTAAAAATAATATTGGGTATGCCGTTGAACTCCTCAATACAATTAAGCCAAGAAGTGCGGGTGTCCCAACCGTAAAATTATATGAAGGGGTGGATGGTTTCAAAAAAATGCTTGAGGAAACACTTTCTGCAAAAAACGAAGTACTCGTCTTCACGTATGTAAAACTTTTTTCAGAATTGCTTGACCCAGAATATCTTGAGGGATATTTCAAGCGCCGAGCTGCAAAAGGAATTCATACGCGACTTATTTTCCCACCGTGTGATTTTGCCAATCGAGTACATGCAAAGGCCGGGGAGTACAAAATTCAAATTCGCCTCATGCCGGAAGATATGGAATGGAGAGCAGGAGTTTTTAGTTGGAATGATTCAATCGCGATTCAATCTTTTACTGAAGGAAAATTTACCTGCACGATTATTGAAAATAAAGACATCGCCCATTTTTATCGTAAGATGCTTTTTGATCTTTCCTGGAATCAAGCGAAGCCTTTTCCAAATCGCGAACAATAAAAAAGAAAGTTGCTCCGTATTAGGTAAGCAACTTTCATTTATATTTTAGCCACATGGTGGCTATTGTTCACTGCCGGCGACTACTTCGTTGCCGTTCATCTGGAAATTGATGTCAGCTTTACTTTCTTTGTGGCGGGGTTTTGGTTTTGTGGAGTCTTCCACAATAATTCTGTGCTTTGGCTTGTGCACAACAATTTTTTCTGTATCCGCAACTGGTGAAGCTGGGGGTTTTGCGGAGGTTGCTGTCAGGGTGTCGCCTGAACCGTTTGATGCGGATGATGTTTTGTGTCCGCATCCGTAAGTCGTGGCCACTGCAATTAAGAGCGGCAGAATCCATTTTTTCATTTTTTAGCCTACATTTAGTCTTTGTGAATCTTGATTTGTGATATGGGGAGCGCCTCCCTTTTCTGTAACGATAGGCCTCTCGCGGATCAATGTCAAACAGGGGATATATAAATAAAAACTGCTCACTTGATAAGGGTGAACAATTTTTATTGTCCACGCAAGTGAGCAGCTGGGGCACGATGTGTTACCAACGAATGAAAAGGAATTGATGCGTCTTTTTCTTTCGTTCAATAAGAAATAGACGTAATGATTGTCCTGGTTGTGCCATGGTAGTTACATGAGCACCGGGGACAAAATCAAACGTCCAGAATTTTTTCTTAAAGAACGAATCTGTTTTTGCTTCAATTCTAAAATGGGCGGAACCGCCATAATCTACATTTATTATATTTGGGGTGGAGTCTGAAACAATTCCAGACGCTTTACCATTTCTAATAAGGTTCATTAAGTGGTTTGCTTCGATCATTCCTTGTGCGAGTGTAGCTGATTTTTGTGTTTTGTTCTTTAAGCGTTTGTTTCGGGTGAACACCTTCCATATTTTCCACCATTCGAATTCCTTTTTGTAAGGGAAATCCTGAGGGGTGAATATAGCAGAAGGAACACCAGCTTCGCTTATTGAACCTTGCGCTTCAAGGAAACTGGCTGTGGGCCAGAGTAACCTAAAAACATGCTGGGAGTCATTTGTGGTACGGATCACCGATGCAGACACTACGCTCACTTCGGGTTGGTTTTTCAGAATGCTCGTGTCGCCATTGCTGACATACATTGTTGTATTCTGGTTTACCGTGATGTTTGAACCACCATAAATGATCACTCCTCCGCTGGTGTTTTGAGGGGATTGATACATGCTGGCATTTGTAGGTCTGGTGCTGTCACCAGGTTTTAATGCTGTGCTGGCAGGTCTCTTTTTTGCCCGGTGTGCTTTGTTCCAGGCTGTCATTTTTTTGTCCATTGCTGCAGCTACGCTGTCGCAATGTGTTTGTTGTCCCCATGTTTTCACGAATTGTGAAAGGAGGAGTAGGATCGAGAAAATCATCATTTTCCGCATAAGAATTTGTGTTGGTTAGAAC
>JBEPUU010000110.1:0-4856 GCA_041691355.1 bacterium
AGACAGCTGCAAATGAGGCAAAAATTGGACTCAAAATCGAAACTTCTCCTTTCTCAAAGCCTTTGTACGAAAAATAATATACTACAGTTTGTAATGTCCCAAAAGAAACAAGACCTAGCCATTCTCTCAAATTAATAGCGGGGATTACAGTTCCGTGAATTAAAAACGACTTTAAGAACAAGATCAGGAAAAGAATTATCGTTCCGAATACATGTGCCCACACTAAACTAGAAATTGTGCCTATCTTATCCACGGACTTTTTAGTGGCAAATTCTGAAAAGCCCCAGCCGAGCATCCCGCCAAGACCAGCAAAAATTGCAACAAGTAAATTGGTTTGCATATATTCGTTGAGGGCCCTAACTTAATATAAGTTAGACTCCATATCTATTTACTAAAATTCGGAATAATCTTTTCCCACGGAAGTCCTTTTTTTCCAAAATGACCGTATTTCGCTGTCTGAAAGAAGACAGGTTTTTGAAGATCAAGTGTTTCAATAATTTTTTTAGGACGAAAATCAAAATTCTTTCTTACGATGGCAGCGAGATCATTACCATTTTCATCAATAGCTTCCACCATGAGCGGTTCGATCATTCCAATCCCGTATGCCACTGAAACGAGGCATTCTTTTGCTAAACCTGCAGCAACAATATTTTTTGCTGCAAAACGAGCCATATATGCTGCTGATCGATCAACTTTTGTTGAGTCTTTACCAGAAAAACAACCTCCTCCGTGAGGAATAAGGCCACCGTAGGTATCTACCATGATTTTGCGTCCTGTAAGGCCGGTATCAGCCTCAAAACCTCCTTGGACAAACATACCCGTTGGATTAACAAATATATCGAGCGTATTTAAATCAACATCTGTCACGACCGCAGCAATGACCTTTTCGATAATCTGCTTGCGAATTTCTTCTTGGGAAACATCAGACTTGTGTTGAGTACTTATGAGGACGGCTTTAAGTGCCCCTTTTGAAAAAGTGACCTGAGTTTTTCCGTCTGGAAGAAGCCAGTCGAGGGTTCCGTTTTTTCTTACCTCTTCAAGCTTCTTCGCAAGCGCGTGTGCGAGCACTACGCCTTTCGGTAGGAATTCTAGCGTTTCGTTGGTAGCGTATCCATACATGATTCCTTGGTCTCCGGCACCTCCTCCGTCTACACCCTGAGCAATGTCTGGAGATTGGGTAACAATATTGAGTTCAATTTGAAGCGGCTCAGTGTAGCCAATTTCTGCATACACATCTGCTGCAATCTTTTTGTAGTCGACGCGAGCATTTGAAGTAACCTCACCTCCTATATATAGTTTTCCATGCCCGCCAAAACTCTCAACTGCAACGCGGCTTTTAGGGTCTTCTCTTAGACAGGCATCCAAAATAGCGTCAGAAATCTGATCACATACTTTGTCAGGGTGTCCGCCCGTGACGCTTTCCACTGTGTAGTTATCGTTGTGTTTGTAGAACATATACCTTGAATAGATAGATTTATAGCATAAATCTAGACAAAAACCATATCTAATTAATAGATTTTTAAAAAGAAATTATGCTTTCTTTTTATCCCCACTGCAAAAACCAAGGACACCAAATGTCAAAAGGAAGAGCGCAGTTGTAAAAAGTAAGTCCCCAAAATCACCGTTAAAGTAGGTGCTTCGAGATGTTGTGTATGAGAATGTTGAATCAGCTGCAAACATTACAGCGAGACCAAAAAGTAAGGCTATTATTGCATTCTTATATTCCACCATCAGAGACTTAAATGAAAGCCCAGAAATTACTATCGCTACAGTGAGACTAATGAAGTCCCCGAGAGGATACGCAACATCGAGTACGCTCTTTAAGATGGGATCTCCTGCAGTATAAAGTACGCCCTGCCTAGCCACAACAACTAACAAATAATACGATATGAAAAACATAACAACCGGGATAGCAACAAGAAAAAATTTGGCAAAACGTCGACTCAAACCCAAATCGGCACCAGCTGCTCGAGCTAGGTACACGACACCAATACAATAAAAAAATACACTTGGGGCAAAACCGAGATCAGCCCATGATGGATATGGGGCAGCAACACCAGCAAAAAAATTATAGTAAGACCATATAAGCTCACCAAAGCCCCAGCATAAGAGTCCAAGACCCAAGAAGAAAACTCCTTTGGAAATGAATCCTTTCATTCCCTCGTTCACTCGAGAACGGATTATTGCAAACAATCCACCCAAAAATGGTAGCAGTGCTATTAAAAAAGAGAAGAAATAATTATAATTACCTGCTGTTGTGTTTGTGACTGCTAAACCTAGCCAAAACAAAACCATTAACAATATATAACCAATAGATATCTTCTGGGCTGTATTTAAGTTCATCTACTATATTTTAACATAATTTTTTAAAAATAAAATTGGTTAATCTCATCTGACGAATTAAAATTAAAAACCAAAATATACTTAATATGTTAGTATTTAACCATGCCAAAATCAATTATTAATCAAGACAATCCGGCTAATGCGGATGTACTTATTATTAGTGCTCCATACGACCTTACTGCCTCATTTCATAAAGGAACAGCCGAGGGTCCGAAGAAGGTTATTGAATGCCTCAATACTCAGATCGAATTCTGGGATAAGCGCTATAAAATTGAATCAACAGACCATATCAATATAGCTCATATGGAAATTCCAGGTCTTTCTGGTATGAATCCTAAGGACGCCCATGAAGCTGTTGTAGAAGTGTGCGAAAGTAGTCCAACTGAGTTTACTTTCCTCCTCGGCGGTGAACATTCAATGTCGTATGGCGCGCTCTGTGCTCTTGCAAAGAAACACGATCCTAAAGATGTAACCATTTTCCAGATCGACGCTCATTGCGATCTTCGTAAGGATGATAGCGATTACAATGACGAAGATCCTACTCCCTACGCACACTCTGCTGTAATGCGTCGCGCTCATGAAATGGGCTACAACCTAGTACAGGTTGGAATTCGTGCATATTCAAAAGATGAATGCGATTATTTCTCATCATTCAAGAATATAAAAGTATTTGAATGGGACGGAAGTAAGGTTCCAAGCATTCAGAAAGTAGTCTCTGCTATCAAGACTAAAAAGGTCTACATCTCTATCGATGTCGACGGAATTGATCCTGCATTTATGCCAGGAACCGGTACGCCCGTTCAGGGCGGACTTGAATGGTGGTACACACTCAAACTCCTCGAAAAAATAATTGAAAAGAAAACGCTTGTTGGTGCTGATGTTGTTGAAGTCTCCCCTGTCCCCGACAACGTGCTTACGGAATATGGCGCAGCACAGATCGTATACAACATGATCAATACGTTTTACAAGAAACGCCTTCTCGCAGCTGCAAAGAAATAGTTACCCCACGACGGAGTACCGTCCTGGTGCGATTCTCCATTATTAACGTGCGCAAATTGCGCACAAATTTATTGATAAAATCGTGGATACCTTCATCAAGCAGATAACCAAAGAGGCTGGTGAACTCGTTGGAAAGAAATTTGGCAAAGTTGGCGTTAAATATACAAAGAGAAATGTCACCGATGTCGTGACCGAAGCCGACCTTGCAGCAAACAAATATATCGTTGGTGCAATCAAGAAAAAATACCCAAGTCATTCAATAATTTCAGAAGAAACAGGAGAAAACGGTGTTCAGTCAGAGTACACTTGGATTATCGATCCTCTTGATGGAACACTTAATTTTGCAACAAAAGTTCCCCTCTTTGGAACAATGATTGGTCTCGCGCACAAAGGGAAAATGATTCTTGCAGCAATATATTTCCCTTGCACAAAAGAACTCCTTTTTGCCAAAAAAGGAAAAGGTGCATACCTTAATGGAAAGAAAGTATCCTGTTCGAGCAAGAAAAATTGGACCGAGTCTTACGGGATACTTGATGTATACACGGCCGTGAATGCCCCGCTTTCTGCAAAAATTCTTGCAACTGACACGAAAGGAATGTGTATGACGAGTGCACACGGCTCATCAGCGATTGATGCTCTTTATATAGCCACCGGCCGTAGAGATTGGCAGTTTATAAATTTAACGGAAGTATGGGATATAACCATTCCCGCTCTTATCTTGGAAGAATCTGGCTGCACGCTAACGACACCCGAGGGAAAACCTTGGTCACTCGATAGTAAAAAAATTGTGGTTGCCAACAAATACCTTCACCCAACACTACTTAAAATCGTAAATACTAAATAAAAAATCCCCGGCCATTAGGCCGGGGATTTTTTATTTAAGTTACATGTATTTCTTTATGAGTGCATTCGCTGCATCCGGATTTGCTTTTGCTTCGAGCAGCGCTGTGAGCATGAGCGGTGCAACGATTGTCGCGTCAGACTCGATCACAAACATTGGAGTGTCTTTTGTGAGCTTGTCCCAAGTAATCTTTTCGTTTGGAGTCGCACCTGAGTATGAGCCGTATGAAGTGGTCGAATCTGAAACCTGGCAGAAGTATGCCCATGGCTTAACATCCTTCTCTTCAACATCATATTTGAGAGATGGCACAACACAGATCGGGAAATCTCCTGAAATACCTCCTCCGATCTGGAAAAATCCTACACCAGCGCCTTCTGACATCTTTGTGTACTGCGCATAGAATGCCGCCATGTATTCAACACCGCTCTTGGCGATTGAGGCATTGAAATCTCCGTGGTGAACGTGCCCAGCGAAAATGTTTCCGAATGTTGAATCTTCATATCCAGGTACAACGATTGGAATATTTGCTTGCGCAGCTGCAAGAAGCCAACATTCTTCTGCTTTGCCTTGATGGTCTTTTACATCAACCTGCTGGATAAGATCATAGAAATATTCATGCCAAAATTTACGGCCGCCTTCTTCACTGATTTTTTTCCATGTTGGAACGATCTGC
>JBEPUU010000111.1:0-4835 GCA_041691355.1 bacterium
GATTTACAGGATCAAATTACGCAAACTAAACAATTTTTGACTGAACATCCTGGAAATAAAGCATTTAACTTATATAACAAAGTAAAAGATAAAGCCGATACAGAGACACAGATCATGAAAATTGCTAAAGATATTGAAAGGCTGCCTGTAGAAAGACTTTCAGGAGCTAGTGGTTATGATGAAGTAAGAAATCTCATAGTTGAAGAAATTGGAGATAGTAGAATTGGCGAACAATTATTGAGTCGCGTTCTTGATATTATTGCTTTTGAAAAAGATCTAGAGTATAAAGCCGCGATAAATAATGATGATGAATTTACGAGGATCTTAAGAATACAGGGCATGTCTGAAGCAGAAATTCAAATGAGGCTTGTAGAAAACTCTCGTGTTAAGTATTATAATAGTCTTATACCAACTAATAATAATGCCTGATTTCGTTCATCTTCATAACCACTCAGAATTTTCTCTCCTTGATGGTCTTCAAAAAACAAAAAACATGGTTGAGTATGCCCGAGATCTAGGAATGAAAGCACTTGCTATAACCGATCATGGCAATATGTATGGCACAATTAAATTTTATAAAGCATGTCATGATGCTGGGATTAAACCAATCATAGGATGTGAAATCTACGTTGCCAAACGAACACTTCATGATAAAGAACCAGAAGATAAAGAATATAATCATTTAATTTTACTTGCTGAAAATGAGACAGGGTATAAAAATTTAATGAAAATTGTAACAGTCGCCAACCTTGAAGGATACTATTACAAACCACGAACGGATATACAACTTTTGGAAAAATATCATGAAGGACTTATTTGTCTCAGCGCTTGCGTAAATGGATATGTATCCGAACCATTAATGAGAAATGAGGATAAAATTGGAGAAGAACGTGCTATAAAACTTGCAAATATTTTTGGTGAAGGAAATTTCTATCTGGAATTACAACAACATCTCAACGTTCCACCACAAGAAGGCGTTAATCAAAAACTTATTGCACTATCCAAAAAACTCGGACTCCCACTTGTTGCAACAAATGACAATCACTACACAAAAAAAGAGGATGCAGAAGCACAAGAAATATTATTGTGTGTTCAGACCCAAACAACAATTAACGATAAAAAAAGAAAACTTTCGATGGTCTCTTCTCCTGATTTTTATATCAAGTCAGCAGAAGAAATGGAAAAATTATTTATCGATACTCCGGATGCAATCGAAAACGCCAATAAAATTGCTGAGAGATGTAATGTCGAAATTATCCTTGGCAAATGGCATATGCCAATTTTTGATGTTCCAGATAATATGACAACAACAGAGTATCTTACCAAACTTGTATATACAGGTGCAAAAGTCCGTTATGGAGAAATAACAGATACAATTAAAGAGCGAATTGATTACGAATTATCAGTTATTATTAAAAAGAAATATGAAACATATTTTCTCGTGGTCTCGGATTTTGTTAACTGGGCAAAAGATAATGGCATTGCTGTAGGTCCAGGAAGAGGATCAGCAGCAGGGTCTGTTGTATCATATGCACTGAAAATTACCGATGCAGATCCATTCTTTTTTAATTTGCCATTTGAACGATTTTTAAATCCTCTCCGTCCATCAGCACCTGATATTGACCTCGATTTTGCAGATACTCGTCGAGAAGAAGTAATTCAATATGTCACCCAAAAATATGGAAAAGAAAAAGTTGCACAGATTATTACATTTGGAACGATGGAAGCACGTGGTTCTGTTCGAGATACAGGCCGTGCACTTGGTATGCCGTATATTGAACCCGACAGAATTTCAAAAATGATTCCACCTGGTTGGCAAGGACATTCAATGACAATTGATAATGCACTCACACAAAGTCCTGATCTAAAACGCGCATATGGTTCAGAACCAGAAACAAAGAGACTTCTCGATCTTGCGAAGAAACTCGAAGGTGTCGCAAGACATGCATCAGTTCATGCAGCAGGAGTTGTGATTGCGGATAAGCCACTTACAGAATATACACCACTACAAAAAGAAACCAACGGAGAAAAAATTGTCACACAATACGATATGTATACAGTCGGTGAAGACGGAGTTGGATTGTTAAAAATGGATTTTTTGGGTTTAAGAAACTTAACGATTATCGAAGAATGTCTTAAATTTATTAAAGAAAATAAAAATGTAGATATTGATTTTACAAAAGTCGATCTCGAAGATCCACCGACATACGCTCTGCTTTCAGAAGGTGAAACAACTGGTATCTTTCAACTCGAATCTGCAGGAATGAGAAGATATGTTAAAGAATTAAAACCAACAACAATCTTTGATCTACAAGCAATGGTTGCGTTGTATCGCCCTGGACCAATGGCGATTATTCCAGAATTTATAAAAAGAAAACATAACCCCTCTCTTATCACCTATCCTGATCCTCGACTAAAGGATATTTTGAAACAATCATATGGAGTCCTCACCTATCAAGACGATGTGCTGCTCACTGCAATTACTCTTGCAGGATACACATGGCTTGATGCTGATAAATTTCGAAAAGCTATGGGAAAGAAAATTCCAGCTGAGATGAAAAAGCAACAAGAATTATTTACCAAAGGATGTATTGAAAATGGACTAACTCAAAAAAAAGCTGAAGAATTTTTTGAGTTGATCGCCCCGTTTGCCGGATATGGATTTAATAAAGCTCACGCAGCATGTTATGCAATAATCGCATTCAGAACTGCATATCTTAAAGCAAATTATTCGGTAGAATTTATGACAGCACTTCTTACCGCTGAATCTCGAGGGACATCAGGTCCTATTAAAAATGAAAAGGTTGCGCAAGCGGTTCTTGAATGCAAACGACTTAACTTATCGGTCCTTCTTCCTGACATCAATGCATCGGTTAGTGATTTCAGTATTGAGAATAATACAAAAATCCGATTTGGACTTTCTGCGGTAAAAAATGTAGGTCATGCTGCAATTCAAAATATTATAGAAGTGCGCAAAGAAAAACCTTTCAGTAGTTTTCAGGATTTTTGTTCTCGAGTAAATTTATCAACAATAAATAAAAAAACTATGGAAAGTCTTATAAAAGCTGGCGCAATGGATAAATTTGGGAATAGAGCATCTCTTCTAGTTGCATTCCCAGAAATAGTTCTAAAATATAATCAAATCAAAAAACAAAAAGCTGATGGACAAAAATCTCTTTTTGACGATGAACTATCAGAAGTAAATACTCAATCCATTAATTTCACATTTACAGAAATAGAAGATTTTACCGATAAAGAAAAGTTGCAATTCGAAAAAGATTTCTTAGGTATTTATCTAACATCTCATCCCCATCTGGAAAAACTTGCGTCTTTACCGAAATTTGGAGCTCTAGATTTTGAAGAACTTGAAAGCACAATGGAAGGAACACGAGTTAAAGTCGGAGGAATTCTTGATAATGTAAAACGGATTCTCACAAAAAGTGGCAATGAAATGGCATTTATTTCGCTTACCGATGAAAAAGGAAGTACATTGGAATGTGTTATCTTTCCTCGAATATTTGAAATCTATAAAGATGCTTTGATAAAAGATTCAGTTATTATTGCAGAAGGCAAACTCGATACAAAAAATGACAAACCAACAGTTTTAGTAGATAATGTGACACAAATTGATGCTCTCCTTCTTGACTTCCAAGCTCATACAAATTAAAATAGGATTGCCTGTTGGAACAGGTTTTTATTTTTATGGTATCTCTCGCGCCAGACACATTATTTTCAATAGGAAGTTTTCCAATTACAAACACTGTCACTGACACACTTCTTGTCGATGCAGCTGTTCTCGGACTAGCATATTACATTCACAAAAAACATTCGGTTGTACCAACTTTTTTTCAAACAATTATAGAACTTATCGTTGAACAATTTTATTCCCTTACAGAATCAACAGCCGGAAAATATACAATGCAAATTTTTCCATTCGTTATGTCGTTCTTTCTTTTCATTTTGATTGCCAATTATAGTGAACTTATTCCTCTTATCACCAGCGTTGGTGTATATCAACACAACGAATTAGTACCACTTGTCAGAAGTGCATCATCCGATCTAAATACAACTCTTGCACTTGCTCTTATTTCAGTAATTGCAACTCATGCGATGGGTATTAGAGCAACTGGGGTTAAAGCATATCTTCACAGATTCTTTTCTACCAAACCCCTCGAATTATATTCAGGGCTTTTGGAGCTTATTTCAGAATTTACCAAATTGATCTCTTTTTCTTTCCGACTTTTTGGTAATATATTCGTTGGAGGGATTATGCTTGCATCGATTTCAGCATTCTTCGCATACGTTCTTCCAGTCGCAGTACTTTTCGATGAATTATTTGTAGGATTTATCCAAGCTGCAATCTTTGCACTTTTAACAATGGCCTTTATGTCAATCTTTACAACATCACACAATATAAGTGAATAAAAACTAAATATAATGAATATGAAATTTACTATTTTACAAAAAGAGGAGGTGAGCTTGATATGACAATTACTCTTACAGGAGGAATTATCGCTGCAATCGGAACAATCGGACCTGGTATTGGTATCGGTCTTATTGGAGCAAAAGCTGTTGAAGCTATGGGAAGAAACCCTGACGCATCAGGAAAAGTGATCCCAATCATGATTGTATCTATGGGTTTTGCTGAAGCTTTGGCTATTTATTCCTTGGTTTTCGCATTCCTAAAATAACATCAGAAAACTCGGAATACTCAGAACTTCAGACATATCAGATTTTCTGATTATGTAAACTGAGTTTTCAGAGTTTTCTGAAATTAACGTTATGGAAATTTTAAAGACATTCGGTTTAAATCCGTATCTAACAATTGCACAGAT
>JBEPUU010000112.1:0-4710 GCA_041691355.1 bacterium
CGTATAAACTTGTAGCGGAGTTTAAATTACAAAACGCCGATACCGTCATTGAAGACTTAAGCGATATCGCAAAGAAAGGTGGAATTGCTCAACTTGAAGGGTTTGGTGAAAAATCTCAATCCGATATCCTAAGAGCATTCGATGAGTACAAACTCGGCAAAACAAAAACAGCGCGCATGGCTCTTCCCTATGCAAATGAACTGGCCCAAATAATACTTGCATACCTTAAGAAATCACCGGCTGTTATTGAAGCATATCCCCTAGGAAGTCTTCGAAGAAAAAGAGATACAATCGGTGATATTGATATTGCTGTTGCAACGGACGAGCCTCAAATAGTACTTGATCACTTTGTCGCTTATCCTCATAAAGAACGGATTATTGAACGTGGTGACAGAACTTCATCGATACTTGTTTCATCAGGAAAACAAATTGATTTAATGGTTCAGCCACTTGATGGATTCGGTTCACTCCTTCAGCATTTTTCCGGCAGTAAAGCTCACAATGTACATCTTCGCGAATATGCGCTTTCCAAGGGGCTTTCATTATCAGATTTTGGAATAAAAAAGAAAGGTGAAGACAATTCAAAATATGTAAAATACAAAACTGAAGAATCTTTCTATAAAGCGGTAGGAATGCAATGGGTTCCGCCGGAAATGCGTGAGGATACGGGAGAGATAGAGTTGGCACTGCAAAACAAAATTCCCAAGCTCATTGAATTATCTGATATTAAAGGTGATTTTCACTTGCATTCAAATTTCCCAATTGAAGAAAGCCACGATGCCGGTCAGAACTCTATGGAAGAAATGATCAAAAAAGCGTTATCCCTCAATTATATCTATCTTGGTTTTTCAGAACACAATCCGAGTATTAGCAAACATAACGAAAAAGAGATTAATAAGCTTTTGGAGAAAAGGTTAAAATTTATTGAACAGTTGAGAATAAAGTATACAAAAAGTATCCATATCTTTTCTTTACTTGAGACTGACATTCTGGCAAATGGGAAGTTAGCTCTACCTGATAGTTCATTTGATTATCTTGATGCATCGATTGTTTCTATCCATAGTTCTTTTGGAATGAATCGCGAAGCAATGACAGAAAGAGTTCTCAAGGGGTTGTCACATCCTAAAGCAAAAATATTTGCGCATCCCACAGGAAGATTAATTAATCAAAGACCACCATATGAAATTGATATGGATCAAATATTTACTTTTTGCAAAGAACACAATAAAGCGCTTGAAATCAATGCAGCACCACAACGACTCGATCTAACAGATATTCTTGTCCGAGAAGCAATCAACCGCGGAATTAAACTTATTATCAATACCGACAGTCATGCAACTGACCAAATGGATCTTATGCAGTATGGGGTTACTGTTGCAAGGCGAGGCTGGGCGACTAAACGTGACATTTTAAATGCAATGGAATATAATGAACTTACAATGTGGTTCAAAAATAATTTGAAGGAGGTGAATGATAGATGAGTATATCTGTCATATTAGTAGTAGTCGTTCTTGTGATCTTATTATATTTTTGGCTTACATATAACGGTCTGATCACAACAAAAGTTCGTATTGCTGAAGCACTCTCTCAGATTGATGTTCAACTCAAACGACGAACAGATCTTATTCCTAACATTGTTGAAACTGTAAAAGGCTATGCCAAGCACGAAAAAGATGTTTTTGAAAATGTCACTAAAGCACGTGCAGGACTTATGCAAGCAGGTGGAGCGAAAGAAAAAGCTCAAGCAAATGATTTTCTTTCAGGCACTCTTAAAACACTTTTTGCAGTTGCAGAAAGTTACCCTGATCTTAAAGCAAGCCAAAATTTTATGGCTCTTCAAGAAGAATTATCAGACACTGAAAATAAAATTGCTTATTCACGCCAGTTCTATAACAGCAACGTTAGGGACTACAATACCAAAATACAAGTTTTTCCAGGCGTAATGGTCGCAAACATGTTTCATTTCGCGCCAGTTGAATTCTTTGCAGCTGACGAAAAAGACAAAGAACCTGTAAAGGTAAGTTTCTAATTAAATTCGGAAAACCTGCAATACTCGGACATTTTGATTTCCTGAGTTTTGTAATTTTTCCGAGTTTTCTGAATTTATGAATATCTACTCTGCTATCTCTGCCAATATTTGGAAGAGCTATTTGATAATAGTTCTATTCATACTTTTTGCAGGCACTGTAGCGTATATCATCGGTCGAGCCACTAATTATGGACCATCACTGGGTTTAGGTATCTTTATTTTTTCAATTATTTATAGTTTTATAAGTTATTTCTACTCTGACAAAATTGTCCTTGCAACCTCCGGTGCACGCGAAATAAAAGAAAAGGACAACCCAGAACTCTTTCATATCGTTGAAAATCTTTCAATTGGTGACGGAGTTCCAATGCCACGAGTATATATAATAACTGATCCTTCGCCCAATGCTTTTGCGACCGGACGTGACATTCATCATGCATCAGTCGCAGTAACAAGTGGAATTCTTTCACGACTGAACAAGTCAGAAATGGAAGGTGTCCTCGCACACGAACTCTCCCATGTAAAAAATTACGATACAAGACTGATGGCAATTACTGCTGTAATGGTAGGATTTATTGCTATGATAACTGATTTTTTTCTTCGAAGTCTCTTCTGGGGAGGTTTTAGAAATAATGATGAAAGAAATAATAATGGTCAAGCTGTCTTTTTGGTGGTAGCAGTTGTTTTGGCAATTCTGGCACCAATTATTGCAAGTCTTATACAGCTTGCTGTCTCACGAAAAAGAGAGCTTCTCGCAGATGCATCAGGTGCACTTTTAACCCGATATCCTGAAGGGCTCGCAAGCGCGCTAGAGAAAATATCATCCGATCCGAGACCTCTTGCAACGGCAAGTAATGCAACAGCTCATCTTTTTATTGTTAATCCTTTCAAAAGCAAAGGATTTCATGGTTGGGTAACCAATCTCTTCAGCACTCACCCACCGATTGAGGAACGAATCAAGATACTTCGATCAATGTAAGGCGCATTTTCTCCTAAATTATATACCTATGATATAATCCTCTCTATGGCTATTTACGAACAACGACAGTTGGGACCAATCCCAATGGGAAGAAAAAAAGAAATAGAACCTGGTACCCATTTGCTTACTGGGCAAATATCTTTTACTAAAGATCATATAGATGCTTATGCTATTGCAAAAATACAAACTCCAAACAAACTCCAGCTTATACGATTTACTGAACCAGGTCACAAGGAGGATTCCTCTCTAGTATTTACAGCAGATGAAATAAATAGTTTAAGGTTAATAGCTCAAAAAACAGACACACATCCTAAAAAAACTAAAATTATTTGGAAAGCCTAACTCCACAGATTAATCCACTTTATAACTGCTTTATTTGATAAAATAGAATTACATATGATAGATACATCCCTTATTGCGCTCGGCAAAGCTATCTCTAAAATAAGCCAGTCATTAAATCGCGGGAATGGTTCTACATGGCCGGGACACATAGCACTCAAGGGAAATAAAAATTTTATCAGAGATATCCTTGCCAATTCCAACATAAAAATCATAATTGTTGCTGGAACTAATGGAAAGACCACAACAGCAGGACTGATACGAGAAGGACTTGAGAAAAATGGTAAAAAAGTAATTCAAAATAATTCTGGTGCAAATCTCATTAATGGACTTGCATCTTCTCTACTCCTCCATACAAATACTAGCGGAAAACTGACACAAGACTATGCACTTTTTGAGGTTGATGAGAATGCACTTCCACGAGTTCTTGAGCAAATCACACCTGACTATCTGGTTCTTCTCAATCTTTTTCGTGACCAACTTGATAGATATGGCGAGATCAATACTATTACTAAAAAATGGAATGAGGCGATTAGCAAATTACCTGAGAAAACCAAATTAATTCTCAACGCGGATGATTCACAAATTGCATATATTGGATTAAAAAATAAAATAAATACGCTCTATTTCAGTTTGGATTTTAACAAAAGCAAAGAGCAATCTCACGAAGCGGCTGATTCTGTTTCTTGCCCCAAATGTGGAAACAATCTTACCTTTAAAACTACAACTTTCTCTCATCTGGGAGAATGGAGATGTACTAACTGTGGACTTACTCAGCCTAAACCAACAATGAATTCTTTCTCTTTATATCCATTGTCAGGAACATATAACAAATACAATACTCATGCCGCAGCATTAACGCTTGAAGATATTGGAATGAGCAAAAAAGAAATAGCTGATGCATTTTCACAATTTATTCCTATTTTTGGAAGACAAGAAATAATAAAATATCATGAGAGAAATGTACAACTTTTTCTATCGAAAAATCCAACGAGTTTTAACCAATCCTATCAAACAATAAAAGAACTCAGCGCCTCAACACTCTTAATTGTTCTCAACGATCGAATTCCTGATGGACGTGATATCTCATGGATTTGGGATACAGATCTTTCAGGAATTGAAAACTTTAAGCATGTTATCCTAAGTGGTGATCGTGTATATGATATGAGTTTGAGAATAAAATATGAACTGCATGAACAGTGGAAAGCAGAAAATGATAGGTTGGTAATTGAACCTGATTTAAAGAAAGCAATAGATTTCGCTGTAAATCAAACTTCAAAAAATGAAACCCTTTTTATTCTCCCCACCTACTCAGCTATGCTTGATGCGAGAAAAATTTTGACAGGAAAGAAAATATTATGAAATC
>JBEPUU010000113.1:0-4731 GCA_041691355.1 bacterium
TACTACAACTATGCAAAGCATTCCTAAAATCCCCTACTTCCAAACTTCCCGCTATCGTGTCGAAACAATGGTAGAATTTGCAGATGCGAAGCCCGGCGAAAAAGCTGCAGATTTGGGTAGCGGCGATGGGAGAATCGTTATTGCATTTTCCAAAAATAAAACTGAAATGCATGGATATGAAATCGACGACGAATTGAAAAAACTGTCTGAAGAGAATATTAAAAATGCAAGCCTCAAGAATGCTTTTATTCACAACAAAGATTTTTGGGTGGAAAATCTCTCAGAATATAACATCATTTGCTGTTATCCAATGCCGACAATCATGGGAAGACTTGAAAGAAAATTACAAGAAGAACTTCGACCTGGTGCACGAGTATTGTTAAATTATTTCCCTTTTAAACACTGGAAAGAAAAAAAAGTTAAAGATAATATTTTTTTATATGTGAAAAAATAATTCTTTCTTGACGAAAAGATAGGGACCTGGTATTATTATTTTGTTGTTATGAAAATTAATTTTGCAAATCTCCTTAGTCTTACACTCCTTACCGTTTAATACGGCGGATCTGTGTGATTAAGAAATAAACACCGACCGCCATAAAAGGCGGTTTTTTCGTATTTCTTGATTATTTTATTTAAAACTAAATTGTATACGATGTACGGAGCGGACAGATACATTTTTAATAAAAACTTATGAAAAACAAAATTTTTATTTTTGATACAACACTAAGAGATGGCGAGCAGGTACCCGGATGCCAACTTAATACTGTTGAGAAAATTGAAGTTGCGCAGGCTTTGGAGGAACTAGGTGTTGACATTATTGAGGCTGGCTTCCCTATTTCAAGTCCGGGAGATTTACACTCAGTCCAAGAAATCTCCAAAATTGTTACAAAACCCATCATCACTGCTTTGTCACGAGCTGTTAAAAAAGATATTGATGCAGCAGTGGAATCTTTAAAATTTGCCAAAAATAAACGCATTCATACATTTATCAGCAGTTCTGATATCCATATCATTCATCAGTTCAAATCCACACGAGAAAAAATAGTGGAACAAGCTGTCGATGCAGTGAAGTATGCAAAACAATTTGCCCAAGATGTTGAATTTTCAGCAATGGATGCAGGAAGAACTGACAATGAATTTCTTGCACAATTTATCCAAGAGACGATCAAAGCAGGTGCAACAACAGTCAACATTCCCGACACAACTGGTTACTGTCTTCCAAATGAATTTGGTGAAAAAATAAAATATTTATTTGATAATGTCAAAGGGATTGAAGATATTATTGTGGCGGTCCACTGTCACAATGATCTTGGAATGGCAACTGCCAATACAATTGCTGCTGTACAAAATGGTGCAAGACAAATAGAAGTGACAATCAATGGTGTTGGTGAACGAGCCGGCAATACTTCTCTTGAAGAAGCAGTAATGATTCTCAAAACACGTAAGGATTTGAATGCACAGACAAATATTAATACAAAAAAGATTTATCCAACAAGTCGACTTATCTCGCGTCTCATGAAAATGCCAGTCCAAGCAAATAAAGCAATTGTTGGACGAAATGCCTTTGCCCACTCTTCAGGAATCCATCAAAACGGAATTTTGAAAAATAGATTTACGTATGAAATTATAAGTCCAAAAGACGTAGGGATCAAAGAATCTTCTCTTACTCTGACTGCACGAAGTGGAAGATCAGCACTCAATCACCATTTGGAACGGTTAGGATATAAAGTGAAACAAGAAGAGATGGATGCGGTCTATGAAAAATTTTTAACACTTGCAGATAAGAAAAAAGATATCAATGATGATGATCTGCGTTTTATCATGGGCGACAAAAGTAATGGAAATAAAATTATATTACAGTTACTTGAGGTTGTATGCGGAACCCCTCTCAAGCCAATGGCAACAGTCAAACTTCTTGTTGATGGCAAAGAAGAAATTTCAACATCCGGTGGTAATGGCCCTATTGATGCAAGCCTCCAAGCAATTAATAACATTCTTAAAAAGAAAATAAGACTTGAAGAGTACTTGGTGCAAGCAATTACCGGCGGAACTGATGATCTGGGGAAAGTGCACATTCAAATCAGTCACAAAGGAATTAGTTATTACGGATTTGCCGCCGACACTGATATAATTACAGCATCAATTAAAGCATATATTGATTGCATGAATAAAATTGTTTAACTATGAAAATCAAACCACAAACTCTCTTTGAAAAAATTTGGAATTCTCATATCGTCTTTCAAAAAAAAGATTACCCCGCGGTTCTCTACATCGATGCACATTTGATTCATGAAGTTACAAGTCCTCAAGCATTTACAGGTCTTAAAAAGCGAGGAATTCGACTTTTCAGAACAGATCGCACATGGGCCACAATGGATCATAATGTCCCTACTAAAAATCAGGACAAACCAATTCAAGAAGAAATGTCCAGACTTCAAGTTGAAATGTTACGCAAAAATTGTGAAGAATTTGACGTAACACTCTATGGCCTTGGACACCCCAATCAAGGAATTGTTCACATCATCGGACCGGAACTTGGAATTACCAAACCTGGAATGACGATTGTTTGTGGAGATAGTCATACATCAACTCATGGTGCATTTGGTGCAATTGCGTTTGGTATCGGAACAAGTGAGGTTGAACAAGTAATGGCGAGCCAAACAATTCTTCAATACAGACCAAAAACAATGAATATCAGAATCAATGGCAAATTAGGAAAAGGCGTCACGTCAAAAGATATTATTCTGTATATTATTTCGAAAATTTCAACTTCAGGTGGAACTGGACATTTCGTTGAATACTCAGGAACGGCAATTGAAAAATTATCAATGGAAGCGAGAATGACAATTTGTAACATGAGTATTGAAATGGGAGCACGAGGAGGAATGATTGCACCAGATGAAAAAACTTTTGAATACATGAAAGACAGAATCTTTGCACCGAAGGGGAAAGATTGGAATAAAGCACTTATCTATTGGAAAACACTTACAACTGATAAAGGTGCGATTTATGATAAAGAACTTGTTATTGATGCAACAGATATTGAGCCTATGATAACGTACGGGACAAATCCGGCAATGGGAATGAAAATTCGAGAAACAATTCCGACAGAAAATGATTTGGATAATGAAAGTCAACGAAATAATTTCAGAAGCGCCATGGAATATATGGGATTATCTGGTGGCAAACAATTGTTGGGGCAAAAAGTTGACTATGTTTTTTTGGGAAGTTGCACCAATTCCAGAATTGAAGATTATCGAAATATCGCAAAAATTGTCAAAGGCAAAACAAAACCGAAATGGCTTACTGTTTTTGTCGTCCCCGGCTCTGTGAATGTTGTCAAACAAATTGAAAAAGAAGGACTTGATAAAATATTTAAAGAGGCTGGGTTTGAGATGCGCGGAGCGGGATGTTCTGCCTGTCTTGGAATGAATGAAGATAAAATTCCAGCTGGCAAATATTGCGTTTCAACATCCAATCGAAATTTTCAAGGTCGCCAAGGTCCGGGGGCACGTACATTTTTGGCAAGCCCTATTACTGCTGCTGCCTCAGCTATAACAGGAAAAATAAGTGATGTCAGAGAATTTATCTAATATGCAAAAGAAACAAGTAATAAAAATAATTTCAACTGCAATTCCATTGCAAATCGAAAACGTTGATACCGATCAGATTATTCCTGCCCGATTTCTCAAAGCGACAACACGTGAAGGGTTTGGTTTGAATGTCTTTCGCGATTGGCGTTACGATCCCGAAGGAAATCCCAAGCCTCATTTTGTGTTGAATCATCCAAACTACACAGGTGAAATCTTGATTGCTGGACATAATTTCGGATGCGGATCAAGCCGTGAACATGCAGCATGGGCTCTTTCCGATTATGGATTTAAAGCAGTTGTATCAAGTTTCTTTGCTGATATATTTAAAAATAATGCACTTAACAACAGCCTCTTACCTATTCAAGTAACCCCAGATTTTTTGAAGTTACTTTTTAAAGCTATACAAGAAAATCATGAAACAAAAATTACTATTGATGTTGAAAAACAAACAATTAGTATTCCAAGCAAAAAGATTTCAGAAACGTTTGATATTAATCCTTATAAAAAAATCTGTGTTATGAATGGGTATGATGATATTGATTATTTACTTAATATGAAACCTGAAATTAAAATATTTGAGAAGCAAAGAAAAAATGATTTTTCTTTATCATTCTAAACTATGAAAAAAACAATTGCAGTTCTTCCAGGTGACGGCATCGGACCGGAAGTTACAGAACAGTCTATCAAAATTCTTAAAAAAATAGCCGAGATATTTGATCACGAATTTATTTTCAAAAAAGGTTTTATCGGATCGATTGCGATAGATGAAACAGGTGATCCATATCCCAAAGGAACACGCAAACTTTGTGCGGAATCCGACGCAATTCTATTTGGAGCAATCGGTCATCCAAAATATGACAATAATCCACATGCAAAAATAAGACCTGAACAAGGACTGTTGAAAATGCGAAAAGATCTCGGACTGTATGCTAATGTCCGTCCAATTTTTACATTAAGAAAACTTCTTTCAACTTCCCCATTGAAAAAAGAAATTATTGTGAACACCGATTTTGTTGTCATTAGAGAACTTATCAGTGGGATTTATTTTGGAAAAAGTGGAAGAAATAAGGACGGAACTACTGCATATGACACAAGTGAGTATTCAAAATCTGAAATTGAAAGGGTTGCAAAATACGCT
>JBEPUU010000114.1:0-4584 GCA_041691355.1 bacterium
AATCATGACGTAGGAGTAAAATCTCCGTCCTTTAGGACGGGGATTCTATTAATATTCTACTCGTTGAATGAAATAGTGTATCACGAACTTCTGTTTCAGATTGAGTATCATCAGTAGATCCACTATCATATACTGCAATACTATCTACTAAACCTGATCTTTGTAGTATGTTTAAATTATCGATTGTTGTACCGACATTACTTTTTCCATCCGTTTGTGAACCTTCATTCAAAGTAGGAATGACGATATGCACACGGGCATCTTGAATAGTTTTTAATTTAACGAGCTGTGTAAGAGGTAAAACTTCGCGAAGATAAGGAACTTTCCCATCAGTATGGAATCTCATTTCCGGATCATCATGATATGGTGAGAAGCCATTAAAATGAAATTTTCTTTTTCCTGCATCTAGTTTTGTTATATCTCTTTCCGTACTTTGCATAACATAAACTTTTTATAATTATGGAAGAATTATATCAGAGTTGTCTTGTTGTTGAGCGAATAATCCAGTAAGCATATCTTAGTAGAATGATTTAAAGATTCAATTAGTTTTTAATATGTCTGATATGTGAGGGTAATGGTCGCTGTGACGGAGTTTTGGCCTGGGTTGATTTGGGTTGGGATTGAGGCTCCTGCTGCAGTTGGTGATTTGGCGTCCATCATGACGGGACGGAATGGGTAAATAGGAGTTGCTGGAGTGTCTTGAACGTTTATTACTCTTCCCAATCGTATTCCTGCTGCGCTCGCTAGGCTTTGGGCTTTTTGCTTGGCGTTTGTGATTGCTTGTGTACGTGCTTGATCTTCAAGTTGTTGTTGTTTGGCATCTGAGAACGTTAAATTAGGGCCTGAGATATTCTCTGCGTTATCTTTGGTTGCTGTATCAATAACTTTATTGGCTTGTTCGTTGTCGTGAAGAGTTATATTGACATCTTCACTCACTGTATAACTGACTATTGTTTGAGATTGTTGAGGATTGTAAACGACTGCATTGTCATCATTATAGTTCGGAGATGAATTGTAGTTGCTTGTCTGAATGTCCTTTTTTGCAATGCCCGCTTTCTGTAAATCAGTAACAATGGAATTCATTGAAGTATTTGCCTGTTGTTGAGCAGTTGCAAGGGCAGGTGCTGTCTTGGTGACTGTGAACGATATATTTCCCTGGTCAGGTGTGCCTGTTACTGTGCCTGTTCCTTGAGCTTGGAATGTCTGGGTTTTTATTGCGCTGTTAACGAAGAAATTCCAGCTATGGTTAAAGAAATAATTAACAAGCATCAAAAGAAGAACGGTAAAAATAGCAGAAAGAATGGATGTTTTGAATAGGATATATTTGGATTCTGAAGAAAGCTTCATATATTTATCGTAGAGTTTTGATTGATGTTTGTCAATCGATTATTCCCATTTAAATGTTTTTGCTGCAAGGATATACATTACTGCTCCCCAGATCACAAGACCGAGCATATAGGGCAATGTTTGGGTTATGTCGCCACCTTCGGTCGTAATTTTTCTCACTGCGGCATTGAAGAACGATAACGGTAAGATGTTGGCAATTGGTTGAAGCCATGTGGGCAAACTAGTAATTGGGAAAAAAGTTCCTGAAAGTAAAAATTGTGGCAATGTTATTAAGTTGACCATTGGGCCTGCAGCATTTTCGTCATTGACTAGGCCTGCCATAAAATATCCAAAGCCCAAAAATGCAATCAGTGCAATGACCGAGAGAAAGAGCAATTCGACAAATGTTAACCAGCCTTGTGGCATATAGAATTTGAATGCCACGATTCCCAGAGTCAGGATAATAATAGTCTGCAAAATTGCCATGATAAGACGTGAGCCTCCTTGGGCGAGAAGAATGGTAATTGCTCGAGTTGGAGTTGCAAACATCCTTTTCAAAACCAATGCTTTCTTAAGGTAAATTAGACCAAAGACTGTTCCAAAAATTGCTGTTGAAAGAAGTGCAAAACCGATCTGTCCTGGCAATGCAAAATCTATATAGCGGATTTCTCGTCCTGCTATTTCGTGTTTGGAGATTGTTATTGGTGGATTTGTGACACCTGCTTCGCGAAGATTTGTCCGGTCAACAATTCCGTTAACAAGGGATGTGACACCGGCAGCATCTGATGGATTTGCGATGGATGTGATGATATTTACTTTGTATTTGTCGGGTGTATGTGATCCTGGATCTATTGAGACAATTCCTGATAATTTGCCTTGTTTTATACTGTTTTCAAGTTGTGCTTCGGGAGCAATTTGGGTTTTAACAAATTTTTGTTGCTTAATTGTTTGGATAACAGGGTTGTTGAGATTGCTTCCTGTTGGTAGCCCAATAGTTAATGATTGGGTCGAGTTACCGATAAGACCAAAAATGCTGATAAAAACAACGGGAAAAAGAAATCCAAATGCAAACGTTGCAGGATTTCTCGTCTGTGCCAAGAAGAAATACTTCATCATGACAAGAAATGCTCTGAATTGATGTGGTTTTCTGTATTGTTTTTTCACAAGATTTTTTTTATCCTTCCCTCAATTGTTTTCCTGTTAGATTCAGAAAAACGTCTTCTAGGTCGGCTTGTTCTTGTTTTATTTCTTTTTTAAATCCGGTTGCTAGGAGTTCTTTAATAAATGTTTGTGGAGTGCCGATTTTAAGAATTTTGCCTCCATCCATAACTGCAAGTCTATCACAAAGTTGTTCTGCTTCATCCATATAGTGAGTGGTCAAAACAATCGTTACGCCTGCTTTGTTAATCTTTCTTACCATCGTCCATAAATGAATTCTTGCCTGCGGATCAAGTCCAGTTGTCGGCTCATCAAGAAAAATAACTTTTGGTTCATTGATCAGTGTTGATGCAATTGAAAATCGTTGTTTTTGTCCACCTGAAAGTTGTTTGACGGTATTTTTTGCTTTATCTTCTAGCTCTACCTGTCTGAGCGTTTCTATAGGATCAATTTTGACGTCATACATTGCTGCAAACATATCAAGGAGTTCTGTGAGGCGAAGTTCAGGATAAAACGCAGATGACTGTAGTTGGACTCCGATGCGGCGTTTGACTTCCCAAGGGTGTTTGGTGACGTCATGGCCATCAATAAGGACAGTTCCACTCGTCAAAGGCTTAAGAGTCTCCATTATCTCAAGAGTTGTGGTCTTCCCTGCCCCATTGGGTCCAAGTATCCCAAAAATTTCTCCAGGTTTGACTTCAAACGAGATGTCATTGACTGCAGTGAAATCTTTATATTTTTTGACAAGGTTTTTAACGGAAATTATATCTGCCATGAGGTTTTATTCTACCATTCACTAGTTACTATGTGAAGATGGTTCTTCCATTGGTGTTGCGAGTTGAAAATAGTTACCGTCAGGATCCGCAAAGGTTGCGAGCATCATTTCTTTTTCTTCGCCGGGATGATATGGCTCTGCAATAATTTTTGCACCAAGCTCTTTGATTCTTTTAAATTCACCTTTTACGTCTTCTGTCTGGAAGTTAACGATCATTCTCTCAGGATTTTTGTTTTCTCCGTGAACTTTGTCATGTGGACCAACCATAAACATTCCTCCATTAACATTAAAACCTGCATATTCTCCACCTTCCCATGAAGGATCTGTTTGGAAAACCTTTTTATAAAACTCTGCAAGTTCTTTAGGCTTTTCTGAAAAAAGCAGAAGAGAATTGAATGTTAACACGATTAATTTATATCATAAAATAGCTCTGCCGTCGTATGAATTGGGTAAGAGGTAGTTATTAATTGAACAATATTTTGTTTAAGAATGAATCAAAACATTGCTCCATTGGAGGCCGTAGCCTTGATGCCAGAGTTCAAATCCTGTATCCAAACCTGTCCAGTACCAGCTCTTCGAAAGACAAGGATTTCCGGTCGGGCACGTAAATGTTTCTGTTTTGTTCATGAAACTCACTACATTCATGTCTGAGGTTGAGTAGACTTCTGTTTGTCGCCAATATTCAATAAAGTTCCAAATATAATTTGTTCCATTAATAGTGGCAGATTGTCGATATATATAGACATCATAGTTAACATTGTTAACTGCGACGTTTGTAAATTTTTTCCATGGATGTGCAGGAGGTTGCCTATTTTTTCGGTTAAGATTGATTAATATCTCGGCTCCTCGAGATGGGCCAATATTATTGCTACGATTGAACCACAGATCATATCCAGCATCCCAGGTGCCGGGTGCATTGTTTGAAGTGATTGTACCGGTGGCGTAAAAAGCACTTACATCCGCTATTTTTTTGGGCCAGCCTGTGCCAGTATAACAGCTCGAATTTGAGCAGCCGCGAATGAGGTTCGGAAATGCTTGGACTTTGCCACTGTATGGAATGTCTGTGCCACCTTTGTAGACTTTAAAGTCCGCTTTACTATCAGAATTAGTGGGACATTGATGTCCTCCTCCATAGCGGTCAGGATTGAGATCATAGTTATTGTTATTGGAATCTGCGACAATTCTACTCAAGTTGAATTTTAAACAATCGACGTTGGCTGCGTCTGGATCGCCTGTCCCATCATTCTCGTCAACAAGGGTGGAATCTGTTTCGTCTAAATCTGAAGCTTGTGGATTCTCTTTTTTATTTACATCAGGGTCAGTGT
>JBEPUU010000115.1:0-4529 GCA_041691355.1 bacterium
TATTGGTAATAATTTCAGTAACCAGTCGATTTATTGAAATAGGATTAAAAAATACATTTGTATATGAGTCGATAGTATTGTTCTCACTTAGTTTCTTTACAATATATGTCTGTTCATCATAAAAATTGGTTCTGATAATAAGTGTATTATGGTTCACAATTTGTTCACTCACGTATTTTGACAATCCATAGATGTTACGTTTTGTCTCTGCATAATCTGATGACAGATGAATAAGTTTTCTCCCAAATTTTTGACATGCTTGATTAAGTAAATATGGCCCGACACTATTTAGTTCAAAGCAATCTTTTGGATTTTTTTCGCAGTATTCAATATCTGTAATAGCGGCGCAGTTGAGTATGTATTTGTTTGTATATTTTTTGAAAGCTTTTTCTAGAGACTGTATATCCAAAATAGTACATTCTTTTTTAGAAAGTCTTGTAATTTCTTTTGGAAATAGACGTTGAAACCCATTAGCAAGACGTGATTCTCCACCAAGAATGAGAATTGTATTGTCTTTCATATTATTTTTACGGTAGGTAAAGGAATAATAAACTTACCTCCTTGATCGACATAGGTTTTATTCCTCGTTTTTATCTCATCCCAAAAAGACCATGCAAAAAGTACGACATAATCAGGTCTTTTATTTGTTTGTAGAATTTCGGAAGATACGATTTTCAGATGAGTTCCCGGAGTATATGTATTTTGTTTGGCAGGTGCATCATCAATGACGTAATCCAGATAATTTTTATCTAGTCCACAATAATTCATAATAATAGTTCCTCTTCCTGATGCTCCGTATCCAGCAATAGTTTTCCCATTTTTTTTAAGTGAATCCAATAATTTGAGGAGATCTTTTTTTGTTTTATTTATCGCATTGGAATATGTAAGATATATTTTTGCTTTATCTAGTTTTTGTTGATTTTCTTTTTTAAAAAGATCGTTAACGTTTGCGGAAATCTTAAGATTTTTATTCTCACTATTTTTAACATAATATCTCATCGAACCTGCGTGAATCGAAATTGGTTTTACATCAAAAATCTCAATATTATATTGTCTAAAGAACTTTTGTAATGTCATCAATGAGTAGTAATATTGATGTTCGTGATAGATCATGTCATATTGTATTTCTTTCAATAAGTTTCCTAAATAGTGTACTTCGAAAATCATTATTCCATTCTTTTTAAGAAGAATTTTGATTCCTTTGAAAATATCATGCATATTTTCGATGTGGGCTAACGTATTTGAACTAAATATAGCATCGGCTTTACCATATTTTTTTACTATTTTTTTTGCAAGCTTCTCAGAAAAATAATCATTAATGATGGGCATTCCTTTTTTTATCAATGGACTGACAATGTTTGTTGCGGGATCAACTCCAAGTGCTTTTGTTTTTGTTTGTAAAATATTTTTAATAAAAGTTCCGTCATTGCATCCAATTTCGAGTACCAATGTATCCGCTTTCTTTTGAATCAAAGACATTATCTCTTGGGCAATGTCTACAAAATGAGTGGTTAATGTTTTGATAGCGGAGGATCGATAAAAATAATTTTTAAAGAGTGCATCTTTCTCGATAACATTTGTTGATTGTACCAAGTAACACTTCTCACAAAAAGAAATTTCTAAAGGATAAAAATTTTCGTTCTCAAATAGTTTTTCTGATTTTAAAAATCCTCCAGCAAGAGGAACATATCCTAAATTAATAACAGGAACTAGTTGAGTACTAAAGCAAAATCTACAGACATCATAGTGTTTATACGTTCCAACTGGTTTAGATACATTTTCCAAATTCATTTGATAGCTGAGTAACAATACTTATATCCATGCATTATTGGTATAATATACTTAATCAATCAGTATAAATCAAGTTTTGAGAAAGGCAATATATAAATATGGGATATACAAAAGCTGTTGTAAAAGGTATCTCGTGGACCGGATCGTTAAGTTTTTTAACAAAAGCTGTAGGTTTTTTAGAGACAATTATTTTAGCTCGAATTCTAGCTCCGTCACAGTTTGGTGCGTATGGAATTGCGTTATTAGCTTTGGGCCTGCTTGAAACACTAACTGAAACGGGTGTAAACATTGTTCTTATTCAAGAAAAAGAAATAGAAGAGTATATTAGTTCTGCTTGGTTGGTATCGATCGGTCGAGGATTGGTAATTACAATTGCACTGTATCTTTGTAGCCCGTTAATTGCAGATTTTTTCCATTCTTCAGAATCTCTTTTTCTTCTTCAATTAATTAGTCTTGTCCCATTTCTTCGAGGATTTATCAATCCTGCTGTCGTTAAATTTCAAAAAGAGCTAAAATTTTCAAGGAATTTTTGGTATCAGGGAGTTATTCTTTTTGTTGACACAGCAGCTTCGATTATTTTTACCTATATCACCAAACAGCCGATCGGAATAGTGATTGGTTTGTTGCTTGGTGTCTGTGTTGAACTATTGCTTTCATTCTTTGTTATATCACCACGTCCATCGTTTTCTTTTAAAAAAGAGTATGTTTCCAAAATCTTTCATAGGGGAAAATGGATAACGCTTACTACAATTTTTAACTATATCTTTTTTAATAGTGATAATATTGCTGTTGGAAGATTATTGGGAGCGGGATCATTGGGTGTTTATCAACTAGCATATTCATTAGCTGTTATGCCGCTTATTGAGATTGGTAATGTGTTTGCTTTTGTTACTTTTCCTATTTTCGCCAAACTATCTCATGATGCTAAGAGATTAAAAAATGCATTTCTCAAAACTACATTAAGTGTTATGGCATTATCAATTCCATTTATTATTATCTTTGTTGTATTTCCTCAAATATTTGTTTTTATTCTTGGAGCAAAATGGGCTCCCATAGTTTCCGTTTTGCCAATTTTATCACTCTTGGGTATGGTAAAAGCAGTTTCAGGATCCGCTTCTGTATTATTTTTAAGCGAGATAAAACAAAGTTATTCAACAACGATAACAATGGTTACAATTATTGGCATGCTGACAACACTGGTTCCACTTATTAATCGATATGGCATTGTAGGTGCCGGAATAGCTGCACTTATCGGCTCGCTTCTTGCAATACCATTTATATTGTTTTACACTCGAAAAATATTTATAAGTAAAGTAGGTAATAACTCTTGATACATTATGTCTAAAACACAACCCGACATCTCTATCATCATAGTACAGTATCACGCAAAAGAAGTTCTTTTTAATTGCATTAAATCAATTATTATATCGTCACCTAAAATGGCTTACGAAATAATTATCATTGATAATGACGAAATCGGCATCATTGAAAAAGATTTAAAAAAGATATCGTCCACTATTAGGTATATAAAAAGTCCTAAAAACGGAGGTTTCGGTGCTGGGATTAATCTTGGAGCAAAACATGCTCGGGGTAAATATATCTGCATGTTAAATCCAGATATGCTTGTTGTAAATAATACAATTGATAGATTATATGAGTTTACTAACAAACAAAAGAACGCAGGTATTATATCAGCAGTAATGCTTGACAAGCAAAGTACTATGCCTGAGAAATTGGGAGGAACAATTCTAACTCCAATCAAGGCTATTTTTGCATTTTCCTTCATTAACAAACTTTTTCCGAAAAATATTATCGCGAAGAAGTTTTGGGTAAATAATTGGGATGTAAAAAGTGCCAAACAAGCTACTTCTGTTCCTCTAGGTGCGGCAATACTAAAAAAGTCAGTATTTGATGAAATAGGAGGTTTTGATGAGAATTTTTTTCTTTACTATGAAGATTTTGATTTATGTAATCGGGTAGAAGAAATAGGATATAAAAATTATCTCTATAAAAATGCAAGAATCATTCATTTGGGAGGAAAAGGAGGAACAGAAGATGTAAAAAACATTTCAGATGTTATTAGAAAAAGCAGATTTTACTACTTCAAAAAACATTTTGGAATTATTCCAGCGATTCTTACTGAAATGATTTTAAGAATAAGTAAATATACAGTTCTTTTTGCACTTATTTTCGCATTTAGTATTTTCCTACTGTTCTACCATCTTTCATCTCTAATGATGTTTATTGGTGATCAAGGGTTTTTCTATTTGTCAGCACGCGATATATTTTTAACTGGACATATTCCTCTCGTTGGTATTACCTCAAGTCATACATGGCTTCATCAGGGTCCACTGTGGACATATATGCTCGCCATGGCGCTATGGATTTCTCATTTCAATCCTGTTTCAGGTGCATTTCTTACGGCAGGAATCGGTGTGATCACTGTTTGGTTAGTTTACAAAGTCGGTTCTGAAATGTTTTCGCAAAGAATTGGACTTATTGCATCTCTATTGTACGCGACATCACCACTTACTATCTTTTTTGCCCGTATGCCGTATCACACAAGTCCAATAGCTCCTTTAACATTACTTTTATTTTATTTTCTTTATAAATGGATAAACGGTTATCGATATGGATTTCCACTTATTATGTTGCTGCTAGCTCTACTATATAACTTCGAAACGGCAACGTTTATGCTCTTTCCAATAGTTGTTCTTGTTCTACTATATGGAATAGTA
>JBEPUU010000116.1:0-4440 GCA_041691355.1 bacterium
ACATAGCTCCCCTCCTCTGCAATAATCAAAGTTCGTTCAAACTGTCCCATGTTAGCAGCATTAATTCTGAAATATGCTTGGAGAGGAATTTCAACATGTACGCCAGCGGGAATATAGACAAAACTTCCTCCCGACCAAACGGCAGAATTAAGAGCAGCAAATTTATTATCAGCGGCCGGTATGACAGTTCCGAAATATTGTCTAAAAAGATCCGGATATTTTTTAAGAGCTGTATCAGTGTCAACAAAAATAACCCCTTTATCTTCCCATTGTTTTTTTAAATTGTGATAAATAACTTCTGAATCATACTGAGCGCCAACTCCGGCAAGAAATTTTTTCTCTGCTTCTGGAATTCCGATTTTGTCATACGTGTCTTTAATATCTTCTGGCACATCTTTCCAATCACGAAATTTTCGATCAGTTGGGCTAATGTAATAATACATATTGTCAAAATCAATTCCTGACAAATCTGCACCCCAAGGAGGCATCATTTTCTGCTCAAAAATCATAAGTGATTGAAGACGAAAATTTCTCATCCAATCCGGTTCATTTTTGTAATGGGATATTGCCTCAACAACTTCTCTACTCAGTCCACGTGGCGTTTTGAATACTGAAGATTCAGGTTTGTGGAAACCGAATTCATAGCCCTTTTGCATGTCCTGCGCTGATACTTTCATAAATAACTTTCATATCCTTTTTCTTCTGTTTCCTTTGCAAGTTTTGAGTCCCCGGATTTGACGATTTTCCCACCAACAACAATATGAACAAATTGTGGTTTGATATAATGCAAAATTCGCTGGTAATGAGTAATTAACAAAAGGCCAAACGAATAATCCATATTGCCAATCGCTTTTCCAATGTATCGAAGCGCATCGACATCAAGTCCTGAATCCGGTTCATCAAGAATCGCAAATTCAGGACGCAACATTGCGAGCTGTAAAATTTCAGCTTTTTTCTTTTCTCCACCGGAGAATCCTTGATTAAGAAACCTTTTAACAATGTCTTCAGAAAAACCCAACTTCTTGGCAATTGGTTCAACCTCATTGCGAAAAGCAATCGGTGAAATCTTTTTCTTTTCCCTTTTCTCATTCACTGCCATTCGTAAAAAATTACCAAAGTTAACACCGGTTATCTCAACGGGATATTGAAAACCAAGAAACAATCCATGATGTGCTCGTTGATCAGGAGTCATATGCGTAATATCAACATTATTCAAACTAACATTTCCTTTTGTCACAACGTAATCGGGATGTCCCATGAGCACTTGAGCAAGAGTTGATTTACCTCCACCATTGGGACCCATAATTGCATGGATTTCGCCTTTTTTTATGGTTAAAGAAACTCCACGAAGAATTTCCTTGCCTTCTTTTGTCCCCGCATATAAGTCTGTAATCTGTAACGTATCCATAATAAATCTAATCCCTTTTCTGTTCCTTTCTCCATTCTTTATCTAATTGTTTATTAATCTCATCAATCATTTCATCAACTTCCTCCATTGTCATAGTATGCATTTGTGCACCTGTCTCGATAGTATCGTATTCGTTGGCAAAACAATTAACGCAGTGAAGACCATATTCCGCTAATAATTCACCTGCTCGCGGACATTCATCAACGACGGTTTTTAGTGGATCAAATTTTGTAATAACATATGCGCTGTTCACGATTTAATCTTGGTACACCATTGAGTGTACTCTGTGTCATCTCCTTTAACTATTTTAAAGAATTTCTCTTTCAACTGAGATGTAATCGGACCAATTTTCCCATCACCTATTTTTCGCTTATCAATTTGCTCAACCCATGCGACCTGGCAAGCCGTTCCCGTTAAAAAGACTTCATCTGCAACATACAATTCACTTCGTGTAATCGGTTGTTCTATTGTTTCAATTCCGATATCTTTGGCAATAGTAATAACGGATTTTCTAGTAATTCCACCAAGTACACCTTCAGAAAAACCGGGCGTAATCATTTTCCCTTCACTGATAATGAAGAGGTTCTCAGCAGACCCTTCTGAGACATTACCAAATTTATTAAGCATAATTGCTTCATCAAACCCTCCGTCCGTTGCTTCTTTTCGTGCCAATGCTGAGTTGATATATCCCCCGGATGCTTTTGCAAGGGTTGAAATTGCATTGTCACTAATTCTCTGCCAACTGGAGACAATCAACGATAACCCCTTTCCAAGAGGCATATACTCTTGCAATGGAATCATATAAATACCAACATCTAATGTCACATTTGCAAAATTTGGACCAAGTTCAGTATTACCAACATAGGCATACAATCGTAAATAACAATCAGTTTGTGGTTTATTTTTTTTAACTAATTGTAAGATTATCTCACGCAGTTGTTCCTCTGTGTAATGCAACATACAACCTAAAATATTTGCTGAATTAAAGAACCGTTTGATATGATCGTCAATACGAAAAAGCGAAATATGTTTTGTATTTTTATTATAATATCCTCTGATACCGCCGAAATAACCAGTGCCATACTGAAAACCATTAGTCATGATGGATATTTTTGCATTTTCAATAGGAACTACTTTGCCTTGAAAAAATGCGTATGGAAATGATCCTGTTTTCATAATTATTCTTTTATCTCTGCAACTGCTTCTATCTCAATCAATGCGCGTTTTGGCAGCCCAGCTACTGCAAATGCTGCTCTGGCGGGTCGATGATTTGAAAAATATTCTCCATATATTTCATTCATTTTAGGATAATCATTAATATCGCTTAGATAAATAGTTGTTTTAACTACTTTTTCTAAACTGGAATTTGAAGCTTTCAAAACTTCACTCAAATTTTTCAAAACTTGATGTGTCTGTTCTTCCAGTCCCTCAACCAAATCATTTGTTTTTGGATCAAGACCAATTTGTCCTGAACAAAAAATAAAACCATTACTTACAATTGCTTGTGAATATGGCCCAACTGCTTTTGGCGCACTTTCTGTTTGTATATATTTCATCAGTTCATTCCTCCACCTTGCAACGCTGATTTGGCTGTTATACGCATTCTTTTGAGCAAACGATTGGTTGTCGGCTGCACATTTGGATGGATATCTTTATTATCTTTAACCTCTTTTTGCCATTTTTTCAAACGTTGTAATAGAACTCTTTTGTCTTTTAATTCCGTACATTCCATCAGATCATTATTTAGATCAATGACTATTGTATCACCATCTTCAACCAATGCAATCGGTCCACCTAGATACGCTTCAGGTCCAACATGACCGATAACCAAGCCAACCGATCCACCAGAAAATCTCGCATCTGTCATGAGTGCAATTGTAATATTTTTTTGTCTGCAAAGAGTGGTAATTCGAGATGTTGGATCGAGCATTTCAGGCATTCCTGGTGCACCACGTGGACCGACATATCTAATTACTACAATATCTTTATCTTGAAAAAGATCAGGAAGATGAGTCAGTGTATCAAGAAGTGCTCTTTCACTATTGAAGACTCGTGCCTTCCCAACAAACATTCCCTTTTCAATCCCTGTCTCAACTCCTGCAACTTTAATAACAGCTCCACCATTTGGCGCAAGATTTCCGTGAAGCATCATGAGTCCTCCTGTTGGCTTAAATGGCATTTTTATTGAATGAATAACGTCGTCGTCTGGTTGCGGAGGATTCAAACGTTTTACTTGTTCTTGTAATGTTTCCCCCGTACATGTCATACAATCACCCTCCAGAAATCCGCCATCAAGAAGTTCTTTGACAATAACTTGAATCCCCCCTTTTTCATCAATATCTACCATGGAATATTTTCCAAATGGTCGTGCGTTTACGAGAACAGGAATGCTTCGTGATAAATTATTAAACTCATCTTGTGTAATAACTTCTCGCCAGAAATCCAGACCAGCAGCCCTGGCAATTTCTGGTGCATGCAAAACAACATTGGTAGATCCACCCATTGAGACAGCAACAATAATTGCATTTTTTAGCGATTTCTTTGTAACAATATCTCGTGGACGAATTTGTTTTTCAACCAAAGTAAGTAAATATGAAACCAGCTCGTCAGGAAATGTTTTTAAACGTCGGGCGTCTTGTGATGCTGGAGATACCATATGCAAAGGTTCCATTCCAACGACTCCAAGAAATGTTTGTATTGTGTTGTATGTGAACATCCCACCACAACTCCCACATCCAGGACATGCATTCAGCGCTACACGATTTTTTTCTTCCTGATCTTCGTCTCCGGCAATTTGAAATCCTGTCACAATGTCGATTCGTTCATTTGTCTCCGGATCTTCACCTGGTCGTATCGATCCATCAGACATAACAATTGCAGGCTCATTGTGCTCCAAAAGTGCTGCAACAGTTCCGACAGGCGGCTTATCACATGCGACAACTGAAATTGATCCTTTTACTTGACTGCCACTTAAATGAAGACAAACCGCATCATGTGTCACTTCACGACCAATAAGAGAAAAACGCATCTCG
>JBEPUU010000117.1:0-4390 GCA_041691355.1 bacterium
CTGTAAATCTTCACCGGTTGATGAAAGAGCAACAGCCGAAATGGAGAAGGTAAATTCAGGATCTTGAAGTCTTTTTCTTTCTCCAATAGGGTTTGTTAATCCCTTTATTTGTTCAATCTGATCTTCATTAACATCAAGAATCAAAATCACGGTTTCATCTGCTGCTCCGGTTTGTCGTGTTGCATATATTGATACATTTTCAGGAAGATTTAATTGATCAATGAGTTGAGTAGGTCGTGCTGCTCCATATCTAATTACGATATCACCAAATTCACGCTTGTATTTCTTGTTTGCTTGTTTAAGATTGTCTGCATCTGAATAGAGAACAACCCAATTTTTACCTTCTTTTATACAGTCAGTGAATTCATCTATCATCTGAAGTCTCATTGAATCCTCTTCAATAGGAAGTCCTGTTAACGGATCAACATGGGTACCTTCTGGGAAATGATCAGTATTGAGGAATCTATCAGGAATATCAATCTCTATATTTGCAGCTCGAACTCGTTCTTCATAAGGGTTTGCAGGTTCGTTATTAACAAGATCACGAGTATTTTCATTATGTGGTATCAACTCACGAGGCATTTCAGCTCCATTTCCTATATCTTCGGGCATAGTATTTTATAAACTTTTTTTTAATTGTTTCTTTACTAGTTGTGTATCCACTTTTCGCCCAATCTTTTTCATCGTTTGTCCTAGGAGAAACATAAGTGATGCTTCTTTGCCGGCTTTATAGTCTGCAATTGCTTTTTCATTTTCTTTAATGACTTCATCAATAAATTTCTGCAATTCTTTTTCATCGATTTGGGCGACTTGTTTGGCGGCAATGATTTCTTTAATCACTTCAACGGCAGAAACAGTTGAGTAATCAATTTTTTTATTAATGATCCAGTTGGCAATTGCTTTGGGATCGACACTAGATTCTTTATTTAACTTCACTACTTTTTCAAAAAAATCTGCAAGAGGTTTTTCTCTTGTCAAAATTTCAGCATCATATGTCGAAAGCGAGTATTCTTTCTCAAATCGTATTACTTTTTTATCCGGTAATTCTGGCACTTGTTTTAAAAGATTGCTAATTTCATCTTTTGTGTGAATTATTGGAGGAATATCTGGTTCGGGAAAGTATCGATAGTCCATCGCATCTTCTTTTGAGCGTTGAGAGAAAGTTTTTTGCTTGTCTTCGTTCCATCCACGAGTTTCCTGTGCAGGTCTTTCACCTTTTTCAAGTAGTTCTTCTTGTCTCTGTACTTCATAGTTGATTGCTTTCTCAACAAATTTAAATGAATTAATATTTTTTACTTCTACTTTGTAATTTGGCAAATCACTTTCTTTAATGTATTCAGATTGTTTGGATCCAACTCGTAATGAGATGTTTGGTTCGAGGCGCATTTCACCTTTATCCATGTCAGCATTTGAGACATCAAGATATCTCACAATCTGCTGAAGTCTCTCGAGATATTCTTTAACATCCAATTCGTTGTCAAAATCAGCATCTGTAACGATCTCGACGAGAGGTACACTACTTCTATTGAAATCAATTAGACTGACTTTTTTCCCATCGATTTCTTGATGAGAGAGTTTGCCTGTATCTTCTTCCATATGTACGCGGCGGATACGGATTTTTTTACCATTTTTAAGTTCCATTACTCCATCATGTCCAAATGGAAGATCATACTGACTGATCTGATATCCTTTTGCAAGATCTGCATAGAAGTAATTTTTACGGTCGAATTTAGAAAATTCATTTATTTTGCAATCAAGTGCCAAAGCTATTTTGATGCACCATTCAATTGCTAGTTTATTTGGCACAGGAAGTGCTCCTGGCAAACCTAAACATACAGGACATGTGTGAGAATTTGGTTCTTTACCAAAGTAATCAGCTGAGCAACCACAAAACATTTTACTTTTTGTTTTAAGTTCTACATGGACTTCAAGTCCGATGACGGGTGTATATTTACTCATATGTTTGGTTTTTTCAAATATAATGGATTTTCTTGTTCGTATTTGTACGCTGCATTTAAGATCATTTCTTCTGCATATTGTGCGCCGATAAGTTGCATTCCAATTGGTAGTCCTGATTTTGAGAATCCACACGTCATGTTTATTCCTGAAAGTCCAGCAATTGATGAAGGTTCGACTAGTACATCGGCCAGTTCACCGAACATAGACTGATTTTCAGTTGCTCCAACAGGAAGAGCTGTCGTTGGACTTGTGGGTCCAATGATAATATCAACATCTTCAAAGGCTTTCTTGAAATCTTCAATGATTACTGTCCTTACTTTTATTGCTTTATTGTAATATTGATCGTAATAACCAGCAGAAAGTGTATATGTTCCAAGCATAATTCTTCTTTTTGCTTCCTCACCAAATACAGATCTATCATGTCCATATCGTATTCCATCGTATCGTGCGAGATTGGATGAGACTTCAGCTCTCTGCAAAATTGTGTATACAGCAATTGCATATTTCGGATGAAAAAGATTTATTTTTTTTACTTTTGCTCCTAGTTTTTCATAAGTCTTAAGAGCAGTCTCAACGGATGCTTTAATTTCAGGATCAACACCTTCAAAATAATCATCAGCAACACCGATAGTTAAACCTTGTATATCGTTTGTAAGATTTTTTGTATATTCAGGCACAGCATTCGCACCGGTCGTTGCATCGCGAGGGTCTTTTCCAGCAAGAACTTGCAGGAGTATTGCACTATCCTCAACAGTTTTGGTAAGTGGTCCTGGACTATCGAGTGAGGATCCCATCGCAACAACTCCATAACGACTTACTCGTCCATAGGTAGGTTTCAACCCCACGACTCCACACCAACTTGCAGGTTGTCTGATAGAGCCCGCAGTTTCAGATCCAATTGCAGCAAGAGTTTCATCAGCCGCGACACTTGCAGCTGCTCCACCTGAGGAACCTCCTGGTAGATACTCTGTATTCCAAGGATTTCGCGTAGGACCATAGTCTGAGGTCTCTGTTGAGGATCCATGTGCCCATGCATCCATGTTTGTTTTTCCAAGAAGAACCATTCCTGCTTGTTTCAATTTACTAACTACAGTTGCATCAAATGGTGGAATATATTCGTCTAGAACTTTACTTGACGCAGTTGTGCGTATTCCCTTAGTTGAAAAGTTATCTTTTATCGAAAGGGGAATACCAATAAGTGGAAGATCTATACCTTTTGCGATCTGTTTGTCAGCTTCTTCGGCATTTTTCAGAGCTTCTTCTCCGGTAATAGTGACAAATGCTTTTACCTTTGGATCGACGTTTTTAATTCTTTCCAAATACGCTTTTGTCAGTTCAACTGAAGAATACTTTTTTTCTTTTAGATCTTTCTTTGCTTGTGATAAGGTTAAAGTTTTGATATCCATAATTTTATTATACGTCTGATTGTTCGTTTTTTCTCGGTACTAATCCATGCATCTCTTTAACAAAAAAGTCAACTCCGTCAGATTCAAGTTCCATGTATCCTCCGTTAATAAATCGCATTGTATCAAATTCTTCGTAAGTCATAAAGCCCAAATGTATAATAAGTATTCGTAAGACTCCGCTATGCGTTGTTGCAAGGATATTTTCCCCTGGATAGGCGATTGCGGTTTCGCGAAGAAATGTAATTATTCTCCAGGCAAACTCATCATCGCTCTCTGAATCAGGAGTAATCCTAATTTTTTTCCGTTGTTCCTCACTGAGAGCAAGCATTAATTTAGCATGTGTTATCAAAAGCTCAGAGGGTTGACCTTCAAGTGACCCAAACCTTCTTTCACGCAATTGTTCCGTTGTTTGGACAGCAAGTTGATGCTCAAGAGCGATGATCTCAGCAGTTCTTTTAGCACGTAACAGATCGGATGAAAAGGCAAGATCAAGCTCCAATGTCTTAAATTTCTCTGCAATGATTCTTGCCTGCTCTTCACCTTCAGGATTTAAGGTAGTATCTGTTTGGCCTTGGATAATCCTTTTTTTATTCCAATCTGTCTGTCCATGTCTTACAAGATAAAATTTTGTTAATTTATTGTTGTCCATAATTTTTGTGTATTCCTTGTGTTTCTTTAATAAAAAAATCCACTCCGTCGCTTTCAAGGATTATATATGCAGTATTTTCTATGCTACCCGCAGATAATAATTCATCATATGTAGCATATCCTAAATGTTGCAGGAGTGCTCTCATATTATTTGCATGATTGACCATGAGTACGGTTTTATTTCTATAAGCAACAGCTATTTCTCGAAGAAATGTCAGCAAACGTGTCGCTGTTTCATTTGCGCTTTCATTGCGCATTTCATCTTGATTATCAGGTTTGTATGCTAATTTCGCTTTTTCATCCAAATTTTTCAGTGCTTTTCTAATCTTTTCTTCAGTTTCACTAAATGTCTTTCCGGGGATGGTATACGTAAGCCG